>JAPDPQ010000002.1 GCA_034506395.1 candidate division KSB1 bacterium
ATCTTGAAGTATTTTATAATCGGCAACGGCTGCATTCGGCGTTGGGGTATCAAACACCAGCCGAATATACCGTTTTAAAAAAAGCAGCCTAACTTAACTAACTGTCCATTTTTTTATTGCAATACCAAACTTAGTAGCAGAGAATAGCAACCAATCCCAAAACCTTATTACCTTATTCAAGGCCAGCATCAAAAATTCCAACCGGGCAAGCAATAAACCAATAAGGTAAAACAAAAGGCGAATCCAAGAGTTACTAAGGTTCTCGATGAAAAGATAAGGTTGTTTTATTTGTTTCTCTCGATCGTTCTTGCATATCTGAGACCGTCCGTCAGATGACGGCCAGGTGGATTTTTGAAAGATATTCTCCCACAGAATTGAAGTCCCACAGAAATGAAAAAAATTCTGTGGGATAGCATTTCTGTGGGAGGAAAATTTGGCAGGTTTTAAACGGCTAATGTATGGCATAGCAACAAAAAAATTGTTATATTAAATTATGATCCAATCAAACGGCAACAACCCAATCAAAGATCTATTTCTCTTTTTCGCAGGCTTGAAAAACAAAGAATATCCAGAATTTCTCTATAAAAATAAAAGCCTGAGAGACATTCCTGTGTTCTGCTATCACTTTATTTCAGCAGCGGAGTTCGAAGCCCATCTGCAACATCTCCAAAGGAATGGCTATGCCACGCTGACGGCCGATGAATTTTATCATGCCAAAAGAAATGGAGTGGGCGAACCGATTCGGTCTGCTGTATTGACTTTTGACGATGGGGACAAAGGTTTTTATGATGTCGTTTTCCCGTTGTTGAAAAAATACAGGATGAAAGCGGTCAATTTCATCATCCCTGGTTGGGTTGGCAAAGAGGGAATGCTCACTTGGGAGCAGATTCGGGAGATGCACCAGAGCGGGCTGGTCGATATTCAATCCCATTCCATGCATCATCCAGCGATTTTTGTATCGGCGAAGGTAATCGATTTTTATCATCCTGGCATGAAGGGGAGGCAAAAATGGAATATGCCAGTTTATCGGATCGATGGAGTTGACCGTTTTGGAGAGATGCCGCCGCTGGGCAGCCCCATTTTTGAGTTTGATTCGAGGTTTTCCGATCATCGCCGCTTTCTGCCTGATGAAAAAGTGCAGCGAGCTTGCCAACAATTGGTGCAGGAGAATGGCGAGACAGAATTTTTTGCTGACAAATCATGGCGGGAAAAATTGTTCAATCGGCTTAACGATTATCAGCAAAATGATGCTATCGCTGGTAGATTTGAAAGTTCTGAAGAGCAAGCAGCGGCAATTCGGGCAGAACTGGAAGCATCAAAACAGATCATCGAAAAAAAAATGCCAGGGAAAACGGTGCAGCATTTTGCTTGTCCCTGGAACATCACTTCGAAATTGACGCAGAAGCTGCTGGCAGAGGTCGGCTACAAAACCTCGTTCGTCGGAATCAAAAAAGTGCCCCAGCTCGATGATCTGCCCGAGGATTTTCTGACGGTGAATCGGATCAGCGGGGATTTTGTGCGGTGTTTGCCTGGTGATGGAAGGAAAGCATTTTGGAAGGTGATTTTGTCGAAGATAATGAGGCGGATGATAAAGGGAGCAACATATTAATTTAGAATAAGCTGGACATCCCCCTAAATCCCCCTTCAAAGGAGGACTTCTACGTTGGAAATTCCCCCCTTTGAAGGGGGGCAAGGGGGATGTGAAATTGTAATGCTAAATTTTTGGATAACTAAATGGTAATGAAACCAAAAGTCTCAGTCGTCATCCTGAATTGGAACAGAAAAGAAATGCTGCTGGATTGCCTGCGGTCGATCAAGGAATTGGAGTATCCGACTTATGAAATTATCGTGGTAGATAATGCCTCGACCGATGGCTCTGCACAGGCAGTTCGGGAGGCATACCCTGATGTGGTGCTGATCGAAAATGACAAAAATTATGGGGCAATCGGCGGCAAGAATATCGGTCTGCGACGGGCGCTGCAATCGGACGCTGACTATATTTATATGCAGGATAATGATATTGTAGCGGCCAAGGATGCGCTGACAAAGCTGGTTGAGGTGGCAGAAAGTGATCCCATGGTCGGTCTGGTTGGCGCCATGATGTATGATTACAGCAAGCCCGACATCATCCTTTCGGCGGGCGGCATCATCGATTGGACCCAGAATGTGTCTCGTGGTCGGGGCGATAATCAGAAAGATGTGGGGCAATTCAATAAGATCGAGCCGGTGGATTATCTCTGGGGCGGAGCGCTGTTGGCTCGGAGAAGTGTGCTGGAAAAGGTGGGATTGTTCGATGAGGATTATATCGGCTATTGGTTTGAAGATACGGATTTGAGCGTGCGGGTGGCCAAAGCGGGCTATAAAGTGCTGTTCAATCCATTTGCGAAAGTATGGCATAAGCCTCATGCCACGGCCGAGCAATTTTCCTATCGAAAGAAATATCTAGCGGCTCGAAATGCAATTCGGTTTATGAAAAAACATGCCACCCCGCTGCAATGGGCCAAATACCTGCTGTTCTCGATCGGCGGATTACCATATATGTATCTACGAGATATCCTATCTGGTAACAATTTAGGTGGCGCTCGTGGCAAAGCCCGAGGCATCTGGGATGGGATCTGGAACAATGATAAGAAAGTGGACCAAATTTTAAAAGGCGATTTTAAAAATCCCAAAACCCAAAATTTTGTTTCCAAATAAATTCCTATATCCAAGAATCAAATTCCAAGCATCCCATTTCATCTTTTGAGATTGCTTTTTAAATTGAATAATGTATGATGAGCAAGAAAATAAACTATGCCAACTCCAATTGGTCATTCGTTATTAACAACGGCTATTTATTCAGGAGTCAATCAACAAAAATTAAAGCGCAATTGGTTTGATTATTTGATTTGTCTTTTCATCGGCATCTTCCCTGATCTCGATTTTATCCCTGGATTGATCCTGGGCAGTCCTTCCCGATTCCATCATGGCTTTACCCACAGCTTGTTTTTTGGCATAATTATTGGAACATCAGCAGGGCTATTTATTGGTTGGATAAAAAGGTACAGTTGGTGGCGCTATGCGATTTTGTTTACTGCGGTTTATTTCAGCCACTTGGTGGCCGATTTTTTCGGTGTGGATACTCGATTCCCTTATGGAGAGCAATTGTTATGGCCATTTTGGAAGGGTTATTTGCTCTCTCCAGTCTCCTTATTTTTAGATGTTTATCGCTCCTCAGAGAGCGGAGATTTTTTTATCAGTTTATTTAATTATCATAATCTCAGAGCGATTGCAATCGAGCTTTTTATAGGAATTCCCATATTGATTCTTGTCTATTTCAAAAATGCAAATCGAGGGAAATGGGCATCAAAGCAGAAAAAAGCTGAACAAAATGGAACAGGAGTTCAAAAATGATACAATTGAAACATTTGATGATGATCATTTTCCTCGGGGGATTTTGGACTGGCCTGATGGCTCAGTTCGATGGGCCAACCATTGATGCGCGCCAGCGCGCTTACATCGAAGATGATGGTCGCTATTGGTTGGCCCGTTACGGATCAGAAAAGGGATGCTATCGGCAGTGTATCTTCGCCTGGTTGGAAAACAATAATCATAAAAACGATGATAAGATCGTTGAGGAAATCAATTTATTGATGAGCCCTGGCGATCCTGATGATCGTTGGGAGAACGGCTGGATCGTTCAGTCCCATCCCGCTAAGGTAATTTTATTGCGGATTCTGTTGGGGTATAAGGATGTGCTTGATGGAATTGATCCTCAACTTGCAATAAAAATCAAAGATTTTTATTCAAAGAAGATTAAAGAGCAAGATTTTTTTCAAGCGAATCCCAATGGCCAAGTGCGCGGCAATGTGGCCATGTACCTTTTTGCCGAACATTATGAGCCTGATATTGAAGTGACTTATCCGAATAATTGGGATGAAAATAACATTTATCCAGTGTTCACCTATGAGGGTAAAACTTATCGAAACGGAAACAAATATCGGGTGCTCGATCTGTGCGGCGATTGGTTGCAGTGGACTTTTGATGATTGGACGAGTCAAAACTGCAAGAACCAGGAATTTGCGTCGGTGAATTATACCCGGACTTTCATTGATGCACTGGCGCTATTATATGATTTTACGCTTAATCCAACCATGAAGCGCAAGGCGAAGATGACTTTGGATTTCTTATTGTTGGACGCGGTGTTGAATTACAGCGCCAACCATTGGGGTGGGCCGCACAAACGAATGTACATCCAAACCTATTGGGATGGCTATGATTCATTCTATTGGCAGTTCTTTTGGGGCCTCAGGCGACCCGCAGGTGATAACCGAACTTTAACAGATGTATTTGTCACCCGCTATCGTCCACCGCGAGTGATTGAAGATATCGGTATTTTAAGTGATGAGAATGATGATTATTACCATATCACTCGATTTTCAAATTTGGCTTTCAATTTGAAAGACCATGGCTCATATTGTTATGTGACCAAATATTACAACATGGGCACTGGGTTCAATTGGCAATTGAATATCTATTCGGAAGATGGTACTGGAACGCTTCAGGGAAAGCCCTTTATGCTTTGGATCAATGCCAAACCCTATTCGGATCCGAACGATCCTTTTTCGCGCCCCCCAGAATCTTCGGAATATTATGATGGCGGCGATGGAGGATACCAGCATCGGAATGCCATGCTAATCGTGCCAAATGGCAAACCGTATTTGCATATAGCAATCGGTAACAACAGCTTCGATGAACAGTTGCAGGAAGAAGGTTGGCGATTTTTCAGAGAAGGGAAGGTGGCTATAGCGATTCAAATGAATAACACCTGTGCTGGCCTTGAGGTCGCCATTCTGGGAGTGGATTATGGCTCGTTTGCGGAGTTCAGGTCAGCAATTAAAAAAAATGCGCGGTTAGAATTGAATCGCTTCACCACCAGCAAAGGGATTGTTATTACGCCCGATCATGTTGATGGAAGCTATCCTTTTGCCAGGCTCGAGGCTACCGACCATCATAACAACAAGATTGTGCAATGGAATAATCGCGTGATGACCATCCGCAAACATGGCCAGACGGTGGTATATGACTTTAACAATTGGCGTTACTTTGAGGATTCAAATGCAATGGATAATGATCCGCCGAATCCTCCGAGCGGCGTGAATGTAAAAGCGGGCAATTGAAACGCTGGATTTCGCCAATAAGTCAACACGATAGGGATGAATTGTCTATTGTCTCGCGCTCGAGATTGACGATTTTGCTCAGAGAAATAGAGATCGGCTGCTGACACCTTCTTTAACCTAGCCCAATCATGCCACGATGTTGGTTTGTGATCACAACGAAGGTGAACACTGAAGGGGCCAAATTTGACAATCGTCAGAGAATGCCGCAAAGAGGGTTAAATTTTCACGATCAATTTTAAGATACAGCCTATACGATTTGTTTATGGAGCATAAGATTGAAATATCATTAGTCGTTCCCCTTTATAACGAAGAGGAAAATGTCCGGCTGTTGCATGAGAAAATCCGAGAAGTACTAGATGGGCTGGGCAAAAATTATGAGATCATTTTCGTGGATGATGGGAGTCGAGATAAGACCTTTGAACATTTAAAGGGCATCCACGACGAGAATCCACGGGCAAAGATCATCAAGTTTCGGGGCAATTTTGGGCAATCCGCAGCCATGGCCGCTGGGTTTGAGGCAGCTAAGGGAGAGTTTGTCTTCGCCATGGATGGAGACCTTCAGAATGATCCCAAGGATATTCCGCGATTGTTGGAAAAATTGCAAGAAGGCTATGATGTGGTGAGCGGATGGCGGAAGAATCGCAAGGATAAGCTGGTCATTCGAAAGATCCCATCGCGAATTGCCAATAAGTTGATCTGTATTGTTACTGGGGTGCGACTCCACGATACAGGGTGTTCATTAAAGGCTTTTCGTTCTGAAATCATCAAACGAATTCGATTGTACGGCGAATTGCATCGCTTTATCCCTGCATTGGCAAAGATCGAAGGAGCCAGAATTACCGAAATGGTCGTCGCGCATCATGCACGGAAATTTGGTAAGTCGAAGTACAATATCACTCGCACATTCCGAGTCATCGTCGATCTCATGGCGATGAATTTGTTCATTAAATATTTGAAGATGCCATTGAGATTTTTCGGCAAAATAGGTACGTGGTTTTTAGTGGGGGGATTCGTATCAATCATTTGGATTTTATATCGCGTGTATCTTTTCAATAAGCCATTGGTTGATGTGAATATTTTGCTGACATCGGTCTTTTTATTCATAGCAACTGGTGCCCAATTTTTTGTCTGGGGTTTACTTGCCGATTTGATTGTCAAAACTGGAAAGCGGAAAAGCATCTATTTGACACAATCACCCTCATTTGGGGCGGAGTCGAGATCGAATCTAAGCTAATGGTGAATGATACTTGTTTTGCAGGATGATGAATGAAGATTTGCATGTTGACTTCGATTTTTCACCGATTCAAAGGGGATTACTGCGGTGCTGGAAACGCAATTTTTGAAATGGCGAGCAAGCTGGCATTACAGCATGGATTGGATATCAGTGTGATAGCTCCCAATTATGATCGGATTCCTAAATATGAGGTTTGGGATAGCATAAAAGTTTATCGTTTTTCCTATTTCTATCCTCGAAAATTGCAGAAGCTTGCGTATGGTGCGGGAATACCAACAAATTTGCGGCAATCCACTTTGGCTAGGGTTCAATTGCCTCTTTTTATTCTCAATTTTTTTTGCGAGCTTTTCGTCGGGCTAAAGATGCTAATATTGTTCATATTCATTGGATTTTAAATGGAATTCATGGAGTTCCGCTGGGAAAAATTTTTCGGAAACCGATAGTGATCAATGTGTATCGCGTGGTAGCCTCTGGAAAGCTGATGAAGTTTTTAACCAAGCTCATCGTTAAAAGAGCTGACTACATGATTTTCAACAGCTCCTACACTCGGGATGCATTGCTGAAGGTCATTCAGCCGAAACGATATTGTGTGCTGCCTTGCACGATTGACATTGAAAAATTTACTCTAGGCCCCGAGGCAAATTGAGGAAGCAATTCGGTTGGTCCGATGATACACAAATCATTTTATTTGTAGGCTATTTAATTGAAAAGAAGGAAATCAGATATTTATTAACTGCAATGCCGAAAATCATCGCTGAGCTGCCAGATGCTCAATTGGTGCTCGTCGGCGCTGGTACTGAGTTGGAACAATTGAAACAACAGACGAAAGATCTGGAGATCGAGGACCATGTTACATTTATGGGCTGGGTGAAAAATAGTGATCTTCCTGATTATTATCTTGATGCAGATGTGTTTGTATTGCCCTCGATAGTCGATTCCAAAGGAAAAACTGAGACGCAAGGTGTGGTGTTGGCGGAAGCAATGGTGTGTGGGTGCCCAGTCGTTGGCTCAAATGTAGGAGGAATTCCAGATGTGATCACTCCTGAGGTTGGATTGTTAGCTGAACCGAAAAATTCTCATGACTTAGCCAAAAAAATAGTAATGATCTTATCGGATATAGAAACCCATAAAAAGATGAGCCAGGCTGCGATTTCTTGGGCTCGAGAACATTTTTCATGGCAAAGTGTATCTCGTAAATATCTTGAAATTTATAATGAAATTTTAAATGATAACTGAGACCTTTCGGTCAAATTGAATTGTTCTTTAGGAGGTATTTTAACAGCGGTAATGAAATTACCTCGCAAAAGACAATTAGGGCAATTAGGCTATGATGTTGTTTCAATTGACTGAAGAGAAAAATCCTGAGATTGTTTAGGCTATGGATGGTGAAATTAATTTTAAATTTCATTGAAAAAGTTATTCAATTAGGAACGACGGCATGTTAACATCGACAGATTTGGTGGAAATTAAGAAGAAACCAGAACACAAAACCCAAACGATTTATAAACAGGAAATCGCTTTTTCCGCGATTATTACATTTTATAATCTTGAAGATGATGTCAAGGAATATTTCCAGGCAGCCAAAGCCACGCTGGATAGCCTTGGCAAAAGATACGAGATCATTTTAATCGATGATAATAGCGAAGATGGGACTTATGCCCAGTTATTCGAGATTGCCCAAAAATATGAGAATGTCAAATTAATCAAGATGCGTTCTCGATTTGGTGAAGCATCGGCGTTTGAGGCGGGCTATAAATTGTCATCGGGACGGAAGATCATCTTTTATACCACACGAGTTCGCCCAGATGCCAAGGATTTACCAAAGCTCCTGAAAAAATTGGAACAGGGCTACGATCTGGTTATCGGCTGGCGTTCGCCACGACATGATGGTGCACTGAATAAATTCATTTCCCGGAGCTTCAATTTTATTACCAACATGATCTCTGGTTTGAATTTGAAAGATATCAATAGCGGTATCTTGGTCATGGATCGTGGCGTGCTGGAAAATATCCAGATTTATGGTGGGCTGAATCAATTTATTCCCATTCTTGCAAAAAAGCAGGGATATAAAATTACAGAAGAAAAGATCGCCCAATTGCCTGGAAAATTTCGAATCTCTAAGTCGCTTAGCGAATATTTGCAGCGAAGCTTGGATATTCTAACGGTTATTTTTCTTACCAGATATTCAAAAAAGCCGATCCACTTTTTGGGATTTGTTGGTGGTGTTTTGACGTTGTTGGGTGGAATTATAGATACTTATCTGTTTTTCTATCGAATTTTGGGCTATGGCTCGATTGCCGGACGACCGCTATTGCTCTTAGGGGCCTTATCGTTGGTCATCGGTATTCAAATGATAGCTATGGGTTTGATCGGGGAAATGATTATCTTTACCCATGCGGCAGATATTAAAGAATATAACATTGAGACAATCATTGAATAGCCAAGAATAAAACATACATTGATTCAGGCGAATTTGAGTGATTAGAATAGATCAATTAACCTAGCAATTTTAAAATCTATTCATCGTATATGAAAAAACTTATTATTCAAATACCGTGTTACAATGAGGAAAAAACGCTCCCCATTACGCTTAAGAATCTTCCCAGAAACATTAAAGGCGTTGATGAGGTCGAGATTTTAGTGATTGATGATGGTAGTACGGATCAAACGGTTGAAGTGGCAAAATCCCATGGTGTTAATCATATTGTGAGATTTATTAATAATAGAGGCCTGGCGGAAGGATTTTTAGCGGGATTGGATGCTAGCCTGCGCCTCGGGGCCGATATCATCGTCAATACCGATGGGGATAATCAGTACAACGGGTCAGATATTGAAAAACTGATCGAACCGATTTTGAGTGGTCGAGCGGACATTGTGGTGGGCGATCGTCAGGTGGATACGATACCCCATTTTAGTCCACTTAAGAAAAGGCTTCAGCATCTGGGAAGCTGGGTGGTCCGACAAGTTTCAGGAACCGACGTTCCCGATGCCACAAGCGGTTTTCGGGCATTCAGTCGCGAGGCCGCATTGAAGATCAATGTGGTTTCGAAATTTTCATATACTTTGGAAACGATTATTCAAGCGGGGAAAAAGAACATCGCCATCGGTCATGTGCCAGTTGGGACAAACCAAAAGCTGCGCGAATCGCGGTTGTTCAAAAGCATGTTCAGTTATATTAGACGCTCGCTTTCGACCATCGTTAGAATTTATATGATGTATGAGCCGATCAAAACTTTTTTCCTGATCGGTGGTACAATATTCTCAGGCGGATTGATCCTGTCGCTGCGATTCCTTTATTATTATCTATTCACCCCTTATGGCGGTCAGGGGCATATTCAATCTTTGATTCTCGCCGCAGTATTGTTCATTGTTGGATTTCAGGTGATGGTTATTGGCTTGCTGTCCGATCTTATTGCTGATAATCGCCGATTGTTGGAGGACACGCTCTATCGAGTCAAGAAATTGGAACTGAACGCAAGCGATAAGATCGGCAAAAATTAGATATCAGGAAGCAGGGGCAACTTTTCTGCGGGCTGAGAAAAAATGGATGATGGATGGATAGATGACCTTAGCAGAATGAAGATCCCTCGGGTTTGATCAATCCAAAAGCTGAATTTGAGAGTTATGGCGGATTTGCTGCTTATGAATTATGGATTCAATTCATCTTACCGTATAACCTGATTCCCCTCTATCTCTCTGGCAGCGATTCTCTTGTCAGTATGACCAATCTCAATTCAGTGCGACAATGATTGTTGTACGCTGCAAGAAAAATTTTGTCTGAATGGTTCGATCGCTTTTCGCCCAAGATGCAAATTGATAGGAGCAATTGATGAATTGGCAAAACGAATATGTTCTGGTTACAGGTGGCGCAGGCTTTATTGGAAGCCATCTCACAGAAAAATTAGTTGAGCTTGGCGCTAAAGTCAGGGTATTGGTCCATTATAACTCGCGCAATCATTGGGGAAATTTAGAATATCTACCCAAGAATGTCCTGGATCAGGTTGAGATTTTCCTTGGGGATGTTCAGGACCCCTATTCGGTGCAGAAAGCGGTGGCTGGCTGCTCGGTGGTTTTTCACTTGGCATCGCTCATTGCCATTCCATACTCGTACGTGGCACCAGCCTCCTATGTCGAAACCAATATCAAAGGGTCGCTCAATGTCATGGAGGCATGTTTACGGGCGGATGTCAATCGGGTGGTGCATACTTCCACCAGCGAAACTTACGGCACGGCGATGTATACACCGATTGACGAGAGGCATCCGCTGCAAGGCCAATCCCCTTATTCCGCCAGCAAAATCGGCGCTGATAAAATTGTCGAAAGTTACTATCGCTCGTTTGATCTTCCGGTCTCAACCCTCCGACCGTTCAACACGTTTGGTCCTCGACAGTCCGCTCGAGCTGTGATCCCCACTATCATTGCCCAAGCCTTGACCTCTCGAATTGTCGAATTGGGGGCGCTTGACCCAGTTCGCGATCTCACTTATGTCAAGGATACTGTGATGGGCTTCATTAAGATCGCTGAATCGGAAAAAACTATCGGAGAAGTGATCAATATTGGAAACGGCAAGGGGATCGCGATTGGTGAGCTCGCGAAACGGATCGTTGCACTCATCGGTAAAGACATCGAGGTCAGGACCAATCGGCAGCGGCTGAGACCTGAAAAAAGCGAAGTGATGAAGCTGATTTGCGACTACTCCAAAGCTGAGGCCTTTATGAATTGGAAACCAAATTATACTCTTGATGAAGGTTTGAAAGAAACGATCGAATTTATTCGCGCTAATCTCTCTCATTACAAGCCAGAAATCTATAACATTTAATCGGATCGCTGAAATGCCATTACAACACGCCGGCCTAATTCTGGATATTCATCGAATTTACCAATGAATTGATTGACCGCACGATGAAGGCGCGATGGATTTCTCAAAAAACCATTTGAAATTTTTGAAAAGGAGTATGGAATGCAGGCAATTATCTTAGCAGGAGGTAAAGGAACACGCTTACGGCCCTATACGACGATATTCCCGAAACCGTTGATGCCCATTAATGACATGCCGATACTTGAGGTTGTGATTCGCCAATTAAAGAAAGCTGGATTCAAGAAAATCACCATGGCAGTTGGACACTTGGCTGAACTGATCGAGGCTTATTTTGGCAATGGTTCCAAATGGGGCATGCAAATCTCATATTCCAGAGAAGATCTGCCGCTGGGAACAGCCGGTCCTTTGGCATTGGTGAATGATCTCGATGAGACGTTTTTGGTCATGAATGGCGATGTCCTTTCGGATTTGGATTATACCAAGTTGATCCAATTTCATCGCCAACACCGTGCGATTACTACGATTGCCATGTACGATAAAGAGGTGAAGATCGACCTGGGTATCATTAAAACCAATGATCAGCATCAAATTATTGACTATATCGAAAAGCCGACCCTCACCTATCAGGTGAGCATGGGGATTTATGTGTTCGACCGAAAAGTGATGAACTATATTCCGTTCAGGAAATATTTTGATTTGCCAGATTTGATCCTCGCCCTAATTCGAGCGAACGAAAAGATCGTCGGCTATCATTTCAAAGGCTATTGGCGTGACATCGGGCGCCGCGAGGACTACGAACTCGCTGTTGAAGAGTTTGAAAAGCTCAAGAATACATTCATCCCGTAGCTTCGTTCATCCTGATGGCTCTTCGAATTGGTCGAGCCGATGCATCGGAGAATAGAGGCCAGATCTCTTGTTGGAATCTCTCGAACATCACAATTGACTCAAATAGCTTTATCGCAAATTGGGAAATTAAAAGTAGTATGATCGAGGGAGAATTTAATGATCACGATGACAAAGCGGAAACGATATGACCTCAAGAAGATTAAATAGGTTGATCAATCTGTTTACGATGATCTTAATTGGCGTTGGATTTTATTTTTTATTCCGAAAAAGCGATTGGAGCAAGGTCGTCGATATTAAAAACAACATCAGCATTTGGGGGTTGGTTGCAGTATTGGCATTATTTACCATTAGCCAATTGCTAATGATTATTCGCTGGTATCTGTTGCTAATCCCCATTAAATCTGACATCCAATTAAGATCCGTATTCCGAATTGCCGTCAATGCGATCATCTTGAATCAAATTGCCCCAGGCAAAGTTGGCTATCCTACCAAAGCTTATTTCTTAAAACAGGCTGAGGGCATTCCGATCTCTCGTGCTATCCCATCTCTGGTAGGAGAAGTTTTCTTGGATTACTCAATTACCGGCATATTTCTCATGATTGCCGTTTTTCTGGGAGGATATCTAAAATCTTTGATTCAACTGTTGCAACAAAATTTGGATTGGAGGCACATTTGGCTGATCCCTATTTGCATTCTTGTAGCTCTTCTCATTTATTTGATATTAAAAAGCAAGCTGGCGTCGTCAAGCATCTTTAAAAATATGGCCATCGCTTTTCGATCAACCCGGCAGAGAACGGATATTATTGCCAAAAGCATCACCCTCACAATTGTGGCACTATTCATTTGGTTTGTTTGCGACTATTTGCTCTTACTGAGTTTGGGGTACCGGTTACCGTTGAATTTTTTAATTTTTGTTGGTGCTTTTACCAACATCATTGTTTTGATAGCGCCATTGCCTGGCGGTTTGGGTGTCCGAGAAATTTCTGGAGCGTATCTGTTCAAACTTTTTTATAATCTCGGAGAAATTGCGGTGATTATGGTTCTGTTGAGCCGTTTATTTTCTCTGTTGAGTTTGCTTATTTTGTATGGCTTTGATGGCATCATGCGGATGATTTTTAAGATGAATGCCCAACCCGAGCCAATCTCCGATGTCCCAGTGGTCACCCATAAATGAGAACTCAATACCACTGAAAATTGATATCTTAGACGTGAAGGGCCAAATTCAGAGGAAAATAATGCCAAGTATGTTCCAAATATTTCGTCCTCAATTTTGGTTTCATTGCTAAAGATGATTTCGAATTCAAAACTCAAATTCACCCCTCTATGCCGTGGCTGGTGGTACTTAACATGTTCTGTCATTATCATTGCAACCAAATAAGAGTGAATATCCTTTATCTTACGAAACTTTGAAATCCGATGGGAGCGAACTAGTAAGAAACACTGAATTGAGCACAGCAAACAAGAGATGGAGCGCTGTTCCTTTCAGAACAAATATTGGACAAAATGATGGATGGTTTTTACGATTTGATGGATTTAAGAGATGAATATGAAGGTAGCGATCATTGATGAATGTTATCAATCGGCTGGGTTTGGTGGCATATCTTTGTGGACAAATCGCTTGACTTCTTACTATTCAAGTGTTAAATTAGATTACGAAATTTTTTCATATCAGAATGGCCTAAAGACGCGTCTTCCGCGCAAGTTGAAACTGTTTCCCAATCTGAGAGAGATGATCGTCTATCCCTATCTGGGATGGCGCTATCTCGCGGAGATCGAGAAGCGTTTCGATGTGATCCATTTTACAGCAGCAGCATCCCTGGCTTGCTATCAACCAGAGGTGCCGACTGTGATTTCGGTACATTATCTGCAGACATTGCAGAACGAAAAGTACAAGAGAGTGTTGCCAATTCGTTATCGGTTGGTATTTAATCCAATCATCGACTTTTGGTTGAGGACATTGGAGCGAAGGGCCTATCCTCGTGCCGATCGGATCATAGTCTGTAAAGAGGAATTCAAGCAATACCTGGTATCCCGATACAACGTAGATCCCGAGAAAGTCATGATCATCAAATATGGACTTGATCCAAAGCAATATCATCCGCAGTGGGACTGGTCTCAGAAACGACGGATGGTGATCTATGTCGGGAGGGGATCGATCGGCAAAGGGTTTGATACGCTTGTAAAAGCGGCTGAACATATTAATGGGCAAATCGTTGCTGTGGCATCGCGTATTCCTAAATTGCTGCACAAGCGAATCCAGCAGCTCCAGAATTTCAAAGTGGTCAGTGGCATTTCCGATGCGGAGCTGGGCGAGCTCTATCGAAGCGCGATGGTGTTTGTGATGCCTTCGCTTTCAGAGGGCAGTCCTCTCTCCACGCTGGAGGCCATGGCTTCTGGTCTGCCAGTGGTCTGCACCACTGAGGGCGGTGGCGGGTATATCGAACCTGGCGTTAACGGGCTCATATTTCCAGTCCGCAATGCAGAGGCCCTGGCAACTTGTGTCAACCAATTGCTAGATGATCCTCAGTTGGCCAGGCAGTTCGGCCAGATCAATCGAGCAAAAGTCGAACAGCATTATACGATTCCCATTATTGCGGAACAAACCATTGATGTTTATCGGCAAATCGTTCGGAAATAATTTTGATGAAATGCTGGTGAAATGATAACTTGTAATCCCAGCAATAGGCAAAACCTAAACAGAAAGGGTCAAATGGTGACAAGAAGAAAACGAGAACCTCTGAAGCGGAAAACAAAGGGGACGCCTCGCAAAACCGATCGATCAATCCAATTCTTTTTCGTCTGGGGGATGATCATCATCTATGTCATCGTTTTCAGTTATCTGAGCATTTATAGATATCGGAGTTACCAGACCAGCGCCTACGATCTGGGCACTATGATTCAGGTGATTTGGAATACCAGCAAGGGCTGGTTCTTACAAGATAGCATTAATATGGGCTATCCCATGAGTCGATTTTGGATGGCTCATTGGGAGTTTATCTTCATCCTCGTGGCAGCAATCTTTAAGGTTTTTCCTCATGTCTACACCATTTTAATCCTCCAGACCATTGTGGTCGCCCTTGGCGCATTGCCATTATATTGGATCGGCAAGCTTATCACGCATGACAAATCCACCGCAGCGACGTTTTCGTTTGCCTACCTAATGTATCCAGCCATACAAAACGCAAATTTGGCCGATGTGCACGGAGTTACTTTCGCTGCGACGTTTTTGCTTTTTGCTTTTTATTATTTGATGAAGCGAGATCTCAAGCGATTTTATCTCTTTGCCGCATTGTCATTGATGTGTCGTGAGGATTTAGCGCTGCTGCTAATCGCTCTGGCGATCTACATGATTTTTGTTATGAAGGAAAAGAAACATGGCTTGATAGTTGCAACAGTCAGTGTGGTCTGGTTTTTGATTTGGTTCCAGCGCCTGAAAATCCACGCCATCTTGGGATTGCCAGCCTTTGACATTATGGCCGGGGCTGATACACACTGGAGCCATTTGAAACAGTTGACTCATGATCCATTGTACTTATTTAAATTCTGGGCCAAAAAATACAACATTCTCTATTTCATTTACATTTTTGCACCCGTAGTTTTTCTCAGTTTTTTGGGCTGGCGAGTGCTACTGATCGCAACACCGATATTTTTGATCAATCTGATCAGCAGCTATTATTACACACATGATGTCGAGCATTATTATAGTGTAACCGTGGCCCCGTTTGTGTTTATTTCTGCCATTTTCGGCTTACAGAAACTGAGTGACTGGTTTGTTGATAAGTTGGGTCATCGGTTTAAGGAACGAAGTATCCGAGAGAATGTTCTTTCTATTGCAGCGACTTTGGTTTTGGTGATCGCGATTGTATTGTTCTTTGTGAAATCCAATGCGATGGATTATCGTCAATGGAACATCACACCGCATCATCGAGTGATCGATCAAATCATCGCTACGATCCCTCAGGAGGCATCGGTCACAGCCGAACATGGCCTCGTACCACAAGTCGCCATGCGACATGAAATTTACGTCTTTAACGATAATATCGGCAAGGTGGATTATATTCTGTATGATTTCTATTCCCCATCAGTCCGATTGGTGACCCGTTCAAGTTTCCATGTGCCATATTATTGGCCAGATAACGATTCCATTCGCGCAGTGATTCGCAATCCCAATTATGGCATCGTTCGATACGAGGACGGCGTCTGTTTGTGGCGACGGGGTGCAGATTATAACACTGGTATAAGGGAGTTAGCTATCGATGTTGGTGCAGCGATCGAAACGTTTTCCAAGAAAGAGATCACCCCTCCAATTGAGTTTATGGGATATAATCAATTTCCATTACTCAAAGCTTATCATCCCATCGAAGGCAGCGAGGCAATCCGCTGGAGCTATGCGATCCACTTCACGGCCTTTTGGTCAATCTCGCAGCGTTTGAATCAAGATCTGCCCATTATATTTCGATTCCAATCGGGAAACCAGACCTATTACCTGACTCATGCCCCAGTTTTTGGCGTCTTTCCCACTACCTATTGGCAGCCGGGGGAGATCGTCAAGGATGAAATCTTCTGGGAATTGCCCGAAATGGCCCAATCCGGATTATATCAAATTTCTGCTGCCTTTGCTGACGAGGCTGTTGACCAATTCGAATCATTGCCGTTTGTCAAATTGTTTGAGTTGAACGTGGAGATACCTAAGGAGCAATAGATGTCCCAATGGAAGATTCCGCTTTTTGATAGTGATTATGATCAGAATGAGATTGATGCTGTAGTATCGGTGCTTCGATCTCGCTGGTTGACGATGGGAGAGATGACACACCAATTTGAAACACAATTTTGTAATGAGATCAGAGTGAAACATGGATTCGCGGTGTCAAACTGCACAACCGCGCTGCATCTTGCTAATTTGGTATTAGATATTGGACCTGGCGATGAGGTGATTGTCCCATCATTGACTTTCGTTGCTTCGGTCAATTCGATCCTTTATGCTGGCGCGACGCCCATTTTCGCGGATGTGGTCAGTGAGGACGATTGGACTATCGCTCCGGATGATATTGAGCGAAAGATCTCGCCCAGAACCAAAGCGATTTTGGTCGTTCACTATGCCGGTTACCCGTGCCACATGGATGAAATAATGACCCTGGCACAGCAGTATCATGTTGCGGTGATCGAAGACGCTGCCCATGCACCAGGAGCCTGGTTGAATGGTAGAGCGTGCGGTGCGTTTGGTGATTGCGGTTGTTTCAGCTTTTTTTCGAATAAAAACTTAGCCACTGGTGAAGGCGGCATGATCGTTACCAATCGCGATGACCTGGCTGAGAAGATCAAGCTCGCTCGATCGCATGGGATGACCTCTTTGACGCTGGATCGGTATAAAGGTCACTCCTACTCGTATGATGTGGTGGCTCTAGGCTACAATTATCGGCCCACTGAGATCACCTCCGCCCTGGGCCTGATTCAATTAGCCAAACTGAAAGCAAAAAATGAGCGGCGAAAGGAACTCTGGCAATATTATCAGCAACAACTCGCGGATATTCCTGGGATCAAAATTCCTTTTCTTCATCATCCTGGCTCGTCCAGTTATCATATTTTCCCAATTTTACTTGCTTCTGATTTGGATCGAACCCGGTTCATGGAGTTTTTAAAACAGCATGGCATTCAGACCAGTATCCATTATCCTCCAGTCCATCGTTTCAGCTATCATCAAAGGTACTATCAGGCCAATCATCCCTTGCCAAAGACAGAGGATATCGCCCAAAGAGAGGTTACCCTTCCCTTGTACCCCCATCTCAGTTTTGAACAAATTCAATACATCACCGATGTGATCAAAAAATTTGTCATGGGATAAGATAAAATTAATTACTGGATGGCATTATAATTGCAATTTTGGGCTTCCACTGAGATGTATAGGATAAAAATTAAAAAAGTGACATAACATCGAGTGGAAGATTGTGCCCAATAATTTTGCGCGTTAGATCAAATATTATCAAAGCAAAAGCCAGCCATCACAATTGCAGCACTCTGTTCAATAGCTGGCTTTTATCGCGCAGAGCGCATCTGTTTCATTAAAAGACGCTGTATTAAAATTGAAACTGGCCAAGGATGAATAACAGTCACAAATAAATAGTTAGCTTCGATGTCTTTGACCAGATTTAGAAACTCAATGATTATTTTGGGCCCATTTCCTGATCTGAGCAAATACGGATTAATGATACCCAATTGATTATTATGGGAGACGAGGCAGAAACAGCAGAGCGAGGCGATGATAATTAGCGTTTCGC
The DNA here is from genome assembly GCA_034506395.1 of candidate division KSB1 bacterium. Taxonomy (NCBI): domain Bacteria; kingdom Pseudomonadati; species Candidatus Zhuqueibacterota bacterium. The sequence continues at coordinate 18,334 of JAPDPQ010000002.1, forward strand.
TGATGAATGGCGGAGATCATTAAGTTGAAGCAGAAAAAGTCTCTGCTGCTCATCCCATCTCAAAAGCGCAATGAAGAGGTTTTTGTGAAAAAGATATTGATCACAACCAGTACATTTCCGCGATGGCAGGGCGATACTGAACCAGCATTTATATCAGACATGGCACAAGCATTGTCCCATTATTTCAAGGTGTTCGTTTTAGCGCCTCATGCGAATGGCGCCAGCAAACAGGAAACCTGGGGCTCGGTAGAGATACGACGTTTCACTTATATGATCCCACATCGCTGGCAAAGGCTCTGCTATGGCGGAGGAATTTTTGCCAATTTGCTGAAAAGCAAATTGAATTATCTTTTGATCCCATTCCTTTTTCTGTTCGAAGCGATTGCAGTCATTCGGCTGGTAAAGAAAGAGCGCATCGATTTGCTCTACGCAAATTTTGCCGTTCCCCAAGGGTTGGTCGGTGTACTGGTCAAACGATGGATCAAAATTCCAGTGATCGTCAATGTCTTAGGGGGGGATATCGGGATATCGAATCCGATGTTGCGCTATTTGGTGAGGTATAGCCTAAAGCGTGTGGATCATATTGTGGCGCTAACCCCTGCATTGCGCGAGGCAATTGAGCAACTTAATCTTGGTACGCACGACATCTCAATCATGCCATTAGGGGTTAATACAGACCTATTTAGCCCCGATCACCGATCCGAAACGATCAGGCAGAAATACGTGGTGAACGGCGCTCCTTTGCTGCTATTCGTAGGGCGGTTGGTTGAGAAGAAAGGGGTGGCGTATTTGATCAATGCAATGCCAGATGTGCTGAAGAAATTCCAACAAGCGAAGCTATTGATTATTGGCAATGGATTGCTGGCCAATGAATTAAAGCGTTTGGCTCAACAATTACAATTATCAGATAGCGTTTACTTTGAAGGTGATCTTGATAATAAAAAATTGCCGCAATATTACGCTTCCGCTGATATTTTCATCGGGCCTTCGATCATCCCTGAGAGCGGTGATCTGGAAGGCCAGGGGGTTGTCTTTCTGGAAGCAATGGCGTCTGGCTGCTGCACCATTGGAACCAATATCGGAGGCATTCCAATGAGTGTGGTCCATGAAAAAAGTGGGCTATTGGTGGAGCAAAAGAACTCTCGGCAAATAAGCCAGGCGATCATCCGGATTTTGGAAGACGATGCATTGAGAGCGCGGTTGCAGCGTGATGGAAGACAATTTGTAATCGAAAACTTCGATTGGCGAGCGATCGCCAATCGCTATAAGGAATTGTTTGAGCGATTTATTGGAAGAACTGATGCGAATTGAACAACTTACACAATCGCGACTCGATGCGTTCATCCAATTCAATAATACCATTGATCCAACTCGTCACGATTTCTATGATCGGTTTGCATTGCAGGTGCTGAACCACCCGCTTTTAGCTGGTGAAACCGAGTTGCCAGTAGTGATTGCTTTGGACGCATCAGGACAGATTATTGGACAGCATTTGCATCAGCCATGCCAGTATTTCTTTGGCGGACAGCAATTCAACGCTTTTTTTGGATTCGATTTCTATGTTAAGCAGGGACTCCGGGGTCAAGGGATCGGAACTGCCTTAGCAAAGGCTGCAAATGAACAGTTTTATCCCCATTTTGGCGTCGGCGTCGCTAAGGTTTCGCAACGAATTTTATTCGCTTTGGGCAATCGCATCATCGGAAGTTTGCATCAATTTATCTGGATCTGTAATTGTTTCAGTCCAATGAAATTTGTAATGAATCGAATTGGATTGGAAGAACGATTCTTTAACACTCAAAAAATTAATAGAGACCAATTTCCGAAACGGATCAGCGTTGGCAAATTTCAATTCACATTAATCGATTCGTTGGATCATTGGCATTATCGATATTGGGACGATGAGACGCTTGAGTTTGCCAGATCTCATGAATTTATGCGCTGGCGATTTTTGAAGCATGACAATCGATATTTCTTTTATCTCCTGAATGAGTCCGATTCAACGAATTATATCGTCGTTAGAAAGATCGTGGCCAAAGGATTGCGCTTGTTGGCATTAGTTGATTATCGGATCACAGGAAAAGAACCTGCTCGTTTTGCCACGATGATCAAACTTGCGAAGCAATTGGCAAGGCTTGGTCATTTCGATGGTATCCTGACCATGAGTTCCCATCGATTTTTCGATGAAGTCTTGAAGCAAAACCATTTCTGGAGAGTCGGTAGGCCGATCGTGATCCTGACAAATGCGAAAGTGGAATTCAATTGGGGATCGGTGCAGCAGCGAACGTCAGTTTTGGCGACAATGGCGGATTCTGATCTTGATTTCTATTTCGAGTTTTAGCCTGGAGGGATAACTAAATTGTATGATGCTATATTTGAAAAAAATATTTAGAAATGTAATTGGGGGGATTATTGCAATCGGATTGTTAATGAGCAAAAACTATGATCGGGCGAAAAGAAATGCAGCCACCAGAAGTTCCATCACCCCATTATTTTTCCATCGCATCAGCAAGCGGTTGTTTTCAAAATGTGTTCTATGGTTAAAAGAGAACGGGTATCATTTCATTTCAACTGAACAAGTGTTGAATTACATCCGCGGCGTTGGGAGCATTCCCGAACGGGCGGTGTGGATCACCTTTGACGATGGCTGGGAAGATAATATAGAAAATGTCATTCCTATCATCATCAAATACGATATTCCAGTGACCTTTTTCATCAGCACCGATCCTGTGGAGAACGGTGGGGTTTTTTGGTGGAGCTATGTCAGAAAATTCGGAAAATTGCTGGCATCAGATAATACGATTCAGAGAATGCGACACCTTAAAGAAAATCAGCGCGAGGCGATCGTCAAGCAATTGGAGACTCGGTTTGCTGAGCAGTTGCCTCGTGAAGCTATGACTATTAATGAAGTGAGATCCATCGCACAATTGCCCCAGGTGGAAATTGGATGTCATACTGTCCATCATGTCATGATGTCGCAATGCACCGATCAACAGTTGGAGGATGAAATTCGAACTTCTAAGGAGAAACTCGAGCGATGGATTAACCGTCCAGTGAGATATTTTGCATATCCCGAGGGCGATTATAATTATCATGTGCGGGAATTGATTCAAAGATATGGCTTTGAGATAGCGGCCACTACAGAGAATCGCATGGTAACCAAAGAAGAAAATCCGCTTGCTTTGCCGAGATTTTGGGTTCGGGGCGAAGGTTGCTTTAGCGAAGCGAAATGCCAGATGCTTGGAATTTGGCTGCCATTTATCATGAAGATCGAGAAACTGTTCAATGCTGAATTTGGATGCGACACCATCTTTGGTCAGCTCAAGACCATAATAACCGAGCTATTGGAATTCGTTTTTGCGGCTGAGGTCGTGTTGAAATCATTCATCGCATAATTAAAAAATTAAGTAAAGTGAATTACACATTATGAAGATTGCAATCATGGGGATCCGTGGCATCCCTGCCAACTATGGGGGGTTCGAGACTTTTGCAGAGAATTTGAGCACTCGGCTAGTGCAGAAGGGACATGAGGTGACGGTCTATGGCCGTACCAACATTATCGATTATCGGCAGAAATATTATAAAGGGGTTGAAATTGTTCTGCTACCGACGATCAGCCATAAATATTTCGACACCGTGGCTCACACTTTTTTATGCGTCATTCATTCTTTGACACGGAAATACGATGTAGTTTTGATTTGCAACAGCGCTAACGCGATCTTTTCGTTCATCCCCAGACTCGGTCGTCCTCGGGTGGCGATCAATGTGGATGGTTTGGAGTGGCAGCGCGATAAATGGAACATGGCTGGTAAATTATTTTATCGGGTATCCGAATTTTTGGCAACGATCCTCTCGGATCAAGTTGTTACGGATTCAATTTTTATTCGAGAGTACTATCTAAAACGATTCAAAAAATTTTCCACCTATATTCCATACGGTGCGCCAACGCAGAAAGAGTTGACCACAGAGGTGTTAGACAAGTTCAATGTAAAACCGTACCGATATATTCTCTATGTCAGCCGGATGGAGCCAGAGAACAATGCGCATTTGGTGGTCAAAGCGTTCGAGCAAGTGAAGACTGATATGAATTTGGTGATGGTGGGTGACGCCCCATATAGTACTGATTATATTCGGAAGTTGCGATCGACTAACGACCCTCGGATCATTTTTACAGGTTATGTATTTGGCAAGGGCTATCGGGAGTTTCAATCCCATGCGTATTTGTATGTTCAGGCGACCGAGGTGGGCGGCACCCATCCCGCCTTATTGGAAGGAATGGGGTTTGGCAATTGCGTCCTGGCCAATGATGTTCCTGAGCATCGTGAGGTGATTCAAGATGCCGGACCATATTTCAAAACCAGCGATTGGCAGGATTTGCGCGATAAGATGCAGTATTTGGTGGATCATCCTGAGGTGGTCGCACAATATCGCACCAAAGCGGTAGCACGCATCCAAGAAGCTTATACTTGGGATCGAATCACCGATCAATATGAAATGCTGTTCAAAAAAATGAGTGGTCAGCGGAACTGCGATAAAACGACTTGATCAAGAGGAATTGAAACCACATTGAAAAAAATTATCGCCAACAAATTTTTTGCAATAGCCCTATTAACGATTCTGGCCGCTGGAATTCGGATTTTTTTCCTCCAATTTGAATATGCAGCAGGCTGGGATGAGATCAACTATTTGAAATTGGGCGCCAGTGGGGCAATCCACGGCTGGAACCATGTGCTCCACTCGTATTGGTCGCCATTGTATCCGTTCTCTATTGCGATGCTAGGGAAAATCTTCCCCGATTTTGAATTGGCAGGGCGACTCGTATCGCTGCTGTTCGGCGTGCTGCTAATTGGTTTTTATTATTTCCTTGTTGAAAAGCTTTTTTCGACAAAAATTGCCTGGTACAGCAGTTTGATCATCGCCCTTTTTCCAATGCTGATCGAGAGCAGCGTTTCGGCACTTACTGAATCGCTCTATATTTTCCTCACGGTCATTGGGATATTAATTGGGCTTCGTGCCTTGAAAAGAGGCTCTATGCCTCTGGCTATGGTCACCGGCATTATGTTCAGCATGAGTTATCTCACTCGGCCAGAGGGTATTGGATCGCTGATCGTTTTTGTTGCCGTGGCTTTGATTGTGATGATCTATCGGAGAATTCGGCAACGATCGAGTAAAGTTCATTGGAGCGCGATCTGCGCCATCGGTTGTTTTGCGGTCATGAGTACACCCTATTGGTATTATTTGCATCGAGAGACCGGAAAATGGACGCTCAGCTCCAAAGGTACGGCCAATTTGTACGGCGCCCTGACCGCCATGGAGCATAAAGGCCAGGCATTGAATCCCTGGCTGTTATTGAATGATGACAATACCCGTCTCCCAGATGATGATATTTATCACACAGGTGATTTTTTGAAAAATTGTCAGCCCAGCAGTTTGCCGAGAAGTTTTGGAGCGGAACATTCCAGTGGGTTCCTAACAAACTCATTTCGCATTCTCAAAAAGTATATGAAAGATTTTTATCAGGTCAACACCGCTGCGATCAGTTCGGTTCTTGGGCTGCCGTTGTTGTTGTTGGCGATATTAGGTTTGTTCGGCAGTTCAGAATCTGGTGAACGGCTCTGGCAGGACCTTTATTTGTTAAGCTATGTGATCTTTTTCTGGATCATTGTCATCCCGATTTTCCATGTCACTGAGCGCTATTTGTTGCCCATGGTGCCGATCGTTCTAATCTGGAGCGGGAGAGGGATTGAGCGGCTGAGCGAGTGGCTGAGATCAGTGATGATCTCAATCACTCATGCTTGGAATCGGAAACTGATGGCTCTGATTCCAGCTCTTGTGATAATGATGATGATCGGCAGCTTTATTGGGCCCGCACTGGTTCGAATGGCGCTAAAAGATCCCTATTCTACCGAAAAATGGGCTGAGCCGATTGAGATGAAGAAGGCAGGGCTTTGGATGAAAAATCATTGTCGGGAAACACCAGTCATTATGGCTTGGAGCCATGCCATCAGTTTTTATGCTGGCAATTACAATATTCGGCAGACGGTCTCGATCCCCCAGAACCAACTCGATCGGGTTTTGGCTTATGCCAAGAATCGTGGGGCTAAGTATTTGGCTCTGAACGAGAAGAACCAGCATGATTTTCCCACGATCAACTATCTATTAGATGAGAGCCAGGCGCCAGAAGCGCTCAAGCTGATCTATAAAGATGACTCGATTAAAGGGCTCAAAACGATCATCTACGAGATTGTGGAATAATTCTTTCACGGCCTAACTGACAGCTTTAATTCATAGAATTGGATCGATCCAATGAAGATTTTAATGGTCAACAAATACTATTACGTCAAAGGCGGTTCGGAACGATATCTGTTTGACATAAAGGCATTGCTTGAGCAGCATGGGCATGAAGTCATCCCATTTGCAATGAAAGATGAGCAAAATTTCCCATCGGAGTACCAGAATTATTTTGTTGACCATGTTGATTATGACGCTCCGTTCAGCTTGAAAAAGCTCAAAGAAGCGGCTCGACTTATCTATTCGTTGCATGCCCGTGAGAAAATCGAGGCACTGATTGAGGCGACGCAGCCAGATGTCGCTCATTTGCACATGATCGATCACCAGATCTCGCCGGCGATTCTCCATTCGCTGCATCGTTACGGCATCCCGGTGGTCCAAACCGTGCACCAATATAAATTGGTTTGCCCCAATTATCGCTTTTATATTGAACACAAAAATCAGATCTGCGAGCGCTGTTTGCCAAAGAAATTTTATCAACCGATATTAACGAGGTGCCATAAAAATTCTTTGGCTGCGAGTTTATTGATCTCGTTAGAAGCTTATTGTCATCACTGGCTTGGTACCTATCGGAAGCATGTGCGGCTGTTTCATACCCCATCAGCGTTCATGAAGCGAATGTTGGTGGCTGGTGGAATTGACGCTCAAAAAATAGAGCACCATTTTTTGGTGACCTGGCTGGATCAATTTCCGTTCAGTCCTCATTATGAAGACTATTTCGTTTATCTTGGCCGTCTCTCGCCAGAGAAGGGAGTGATGACCTTATTGAAGGCGATGACTCGGATCAAAAAATCTAAATTGATGATCATAGGGGATGGCGCTCAGCGGCCAGAACTTGAAAGATTTGCCAGGGATCATGGCATCAGCAACGTGCAATTCGCTGGATATAAAAACAAAAACGAGGTCAAAGAACTGCTGAGTCATGCAGCGTTTACGGTGGTGCCCTCGGAATGGTATGAAAATTCCCCATTGGTGATTTATGAGGCCTTCGCTATGGGTAAGCCTGTCATCGGAGCAACCATTGGTGGCATCACCGAATTCATCGAACCGAACAAGGATGGGCTGCATTTCCCGGCAGGCGATGACAGAGTTTTAGCTGAATGCATTCAATCTCTGCTGGATCAACCTAAAAAAGTTGCGGAGCTGGGCCGACACGCAAGGGACAAAGCAGAGCGGTTCTTTGCTCCCGAGGAGCATTACCAATGGCTCAGCCGCGTTTATGAACGGATATTAACTGCGTAACGAAACATGATGCTGGAAATCCAGCGAGTTGGCTGGCAATTTGGGTCATTTTGTCACTTTTAAAATTCTGCTAACCAGTGGAGTTGCCAGTAATTATCATGTATTTTAGTTGGGCTGAGGGGGACGGCGAGAATCGGTGATTGTTAAATTTCTCACTATATGCGATGAATAATTGAACCATGCGATCGGATTTGATATTTTTCATATTGGTCGGCGTTGTGATCGCCATCGGATTGGCGGTTTCTAAGCGACCAAGGCATTTTCTGCTTGCCTTCGCGTTAATCGCAATCCCTTGGCAGGGCGGCCTGTGGATTTCCTTTTTGATGGTCGACCTGAGGTTGGTCTATATTCTGCTGATCATTGTTTTGATTCATATTCATATGAAGGGGCCGAAATTAAGAAAGTCGGATCGTTTTTATGCCCCTATCGCATATCCCGGCGTAGCGATCATCGTTTGGGCGCTGATCTCTACGATTACGGTTGCTTATAACATCAACTACGGCCTGAAAGGCGTATTCTTTTTCGTCATGAATCTGGTGATGTTCTATTGTGTGGTGAACACGATCCGTACACCAGAGGACATGGAATTTATTCTGAAATGGTATTTGGTAGGGTTGTTATTTCAGAGCACGGTTGCCACGCTTCAATTTACCAATGTTATTTTCAAAGTACCCATCCTCGGGGAGGAAAGAGCTGGCGAGATGTATTGGCGCAAAGGGGGGACGTTCATTCATCCCAACCAATGCGGCATGTATCACATGATCATGATGCCTTTGGCATTGCGAATGGCGATGGGCGCCGCAGTCCAAAGAAATTGGAAAAAATTGGCGTTTTTCAGTTTTATCTTCGCTATTGGAATCGTCGGGATTTTTTCAACTTTTAACCGCGGTTCATGGCTGGGCTTGGCGTTTGGCATTGCCGTAATGTTTGCTTATAACCTGGTTCGAACCAAAAGCAAAAAACTGAAGCGGGTGTTGCTCGGGATGTCAGCCGTTGGTGCAGTAGGATTTATCATTTTCTTTGCAAGATACGGCGACACGTTGACCGAGCGGCTGTTTAAAAGCGATGTGGAAGGCATCAAAGAAGGCCGATTTGAATTGCAGCAAGCGTCGTATGATATCATCAAGGCCAATCCAATATTCGGGGTAGCGCCCTGGAACTACCAATTTCACATGACGACCGTGATCTTTGTCCACAATCTCTATTTGCTGATCACTGCCGAAAATGGAATCATAGGCCTGCTGTTCTTTCTCTGGTTTCTGGCAATGTATTTGCGGGAGACGATAAAGGGGATGAGATCGAAATTTGTTTTTATCGCCAATATCAGCAGCGGTCTGTTCGCTTCTCTCATGGGATTTCTTTTAGCATCCTATCCTGGGCCAGATTATTTTACTGAACATGCGGTCGGCATTAACATTTGGGCGCTGGCCGGCATCGCGGTCGTTTTGAATCGATTGGATCGGCAGTTGAATGCCATGATGAAACAACAGAGACTAAAAGCAATGAAAAATCAAATCACCACAGAAAAGCAAACAATTGTTCAACCGAACAGGAGTTAACATAAAGCATCGAAGAGGGACATTCCATGGCAGTATTATCTTTTAGCAACGAGCATGAAGCGGGTGCCTCGATTGTCATTAATGGCAAAATTGTAGCGGCAATTAACGAAGAACGACTCACCCGCGTAAAAAATCAGGATGGTTTTCCTGAAAAATCCATTCGGGAGGTCCTCCGGCTGGCCAATCTTACCCCGGATGATATTACCGATGTTGTCATTCCAGAGATCAGTAAAGTGAAAGATTTTTTCACGAACGTTTTACGCCATTTCCCTGGGCAGCTTTTTTATAAAGGGAAAGGAAAATTGCCCGGATTTGTCGATATTCTGCGGCATATTTTAATGACCAATTTTATCCTGATCAAAGGATACGCGAGATCTTTGGTCACTCACCGGCGCGATGAGAAACGCCTAAAAAAAATGTTTCCCAAAGCCAAGTTTCATCGGGTGGAACATCATATCACGCATGCAGCCTCGGCGTTTTTCACCAGCGGCTTCGAAAAGTCATTGATCCTTACATCAGATTACTGGGGCGATTTCGTCACCACCATGTTGTCAATTGGCGAGGGCAAGAAAATAACGCCTGTGGCGAAAACCTATTATCCAGCATCGCTGGGACATTACTACGCTAGTGTGACCAAATGGCTGGGATTCAAAGCCAATCGGCATGAAGGGAAAATTCTGGGTCTTGCCGCTTATGGCAATCCCAATTCACCTGCCTACGACATGATGAAAGATATTTTAGAATGCGATGGGCTCACTATCAAAGCGCCGTTCATGATCGGCCGGCTCTGGCATCACAAGGCGCCGATCTTGAAAAAGAATTGCATGATGCAAAAGATGGTGGAGCAGTTCCCGCGCGAGGATATCGCAGCGGTGTTTCAGCGCCGGTTCGAGGAAGTAGTGACCGAGCTGGTGCGGAATGCCGTAAACAAATTTCATATTGAAAACATTGTCCTGGCAGGCGGAAGTTTCTCCAATGTGAAACTCAATCAGCGCATCTTTGAAGTTGAGGGAATCAAACGCATTTTTATCTTCCCCAACATGACTGATGGTGGGATCGCTTCAGGCGCTGCCCTATTTTATGACATCAATCAGAACGGCAGCTACGGTTCGGTACTCGATGATGTTTATTTTGGACCGGGCTTCAGTGACGAAGAGATTGAAGCAGAACTGAAGAAGTTCAATTTAAAATATCAGCGCTACGATAATATCGAGCTCAAGGTCGCTGAGTTGCTGGCCAATGGACATGTGGTTGCCCGTTTCAATGGCAAAATGGAATATGGACCACGGGCATTGGGCAATCGTTCCATCTTGTATCAAGCAACCGATCCGACAGTGAACGACTGGCTGAACAAAAAATTGCGCCGCACTGAGTTTATGCCGTTCGCACCAGTGACGCTGAAAGAATATGCTGAAGATTGTTATATCAATCTCAAAGGGGCGGAATATCCAGCGCGATTCATGACCATTACGTTCGACTGCACAGATTATATGAAGAAGGTCTCACCGGCCACGGTCCATGTGGATGGTACGGCGCGGCCGCAATTGATCGAAGAGCGAGAGAATCCCAGCTACTATCGCATCTTGAAAGAATATCATCGGCTGACTGGGATCCCAACATTGATCAACACCAGCTTCAATATGCACGAGGAACCGATTGTTTGCACTCCTAATGATGCGATTCGGTCGTTCTTGCAGGGGCATCTGGAATATCTGGCTATCGGGCCATTTTTGGTCAAGCATGAAGCGGGCGAAAAGCATGTACCTGGTGAAGAAATGGTAATAGCCCAATAGCGGTGTTTCATTTGTTTAGCCCAAAACAAGATTCCAATTTCGCACTCAACATGACTCCAATCGAATAAATTGAGTTGTGCCTAATTCCATGCAATTGCAAGCGCAAATGAGAATCGCTGAAGTGCAATGATGGGATTGATGTTTGAGAGAAAATGTGACACATGAAAAACGGCAAGATAAATATGTTGCAATTGGTCAATGGCTTTGCCATTGGCGGCGGCGAGATGAAAGTGCTGGAGCTGGTGCAGCGACTGGACAAAGATCGTTACAATATTACTGTCTGCAGTGTCGGTCAAGGTGGTCCTTTGGAAGCAGAATTTCGAAAAGCCGTTCCGCGTGTGGAAATTTTTGAAAAGAAATTCAGCTTTGATATTAGCCTAGTGAAGAAGGTTGCTCAGCTAATGAGGGAACAGCAGATCGACCTATTGCAGAGCACGCTATTTTATGCCGATGTGATTGGTGCCTATGCCGCAGCCTTGGCCAAGGTCCCGGTGGTGATTTCCTGGGAGGCTGTCACTGGTCCATTTCGTTGGTATCATTCCTGGGCCTATCAATTGGCGATGCAGAAGATCGATCGGGTGGTGGCAGTATCTGAGGATATCCGGCAACGCGTCATCCGTGAGCGGAGGCTTTCACCTGACAAAGTCGTGACCATTCATTACGGGGTTGATCTGAGCCGTTTTGCTCCGCAAGAGCCTCGTCTCCAGCGCACGGCGATCGGAGTGTCTGATGGTCATCTGGTGCTGGGCACGGTGGCGCGGTTCGATCACCCAAAAGGGCATAAGTATTTGATCGCCGCTGCGCCCGCTATTGTCCAACGATTTCCCAACGCTCGGTTTGTATTGGTTGGGGATGGACCGCTGCGCCAGCAAGTGGAGCAACAGATCGAAGCATTGGGAGTGCGGGATCACTTTGTTTTGCTGGGTTTTCGTCGGGATATCACGCAATTGTTGGGTCTTTTCGATCTTTTTATTCTACCGTCGTTATCAGAGGGATTGCCCAACGCGGTACTGGAGGCTATGGCGTGCTCGAACCCAGTTGTGGCAACCGCTGTCAACGGAGTAGTAGAAGTTGTCGAGCATGAAAAAACTGGATTGCTGATCCCTCCCGCCGATCCTGAAAGGTTGGCAACAGCAGTGATCGAATTGCTCAGCTCTCCAGAGCGTTTGAAACAAATGGGACGGAATGGACGGGAACGGGTGGCTAAGTTTTTTTCAGTCGAACAACAGATCAGCAAATTCGAGATGCTCTATCAGTCGCTTTACGAGCAAAAGGTGAACAAAGGTATTTCGGCATGAGAATTCTGTATTTTAATTATATGTATGATCTCTGGGGCGTGTCGTTGGGTTCAACGATCAAGGCCATTGAATTGATGAAAGCACTGAGGGATTGCGGCCATGAAGTAAACATCATGTGGCGTCGGGAGCAGGAAAATTTCAATAATGGTAATCACGTACCCCATCGGCCGCCGACCAAGTTGAAACAGGTTTTGGCAAAATTCCTGCATGAACCGAATCAGATTTTGAACAACGTGAAGTTTTACTGGGAAGAAAAGGAAATTTTGAGGCGGGAGCAACCCGACCTATTAATTTCCCGTTTGGAGGCTTATACGATTTCATCCATCTATTTAGCCAATCAGATGGGGATCCCGGTGATTGTTGAAGCGGATGGACCGGTGGCCTATGAGAAAATGAACTTCCAGGACCAATTTTGGACCCATCAACGGATTGTGGACTACTTCGAAGTGGCGGCTATGAGAAATTGTGCCCTGAGCTTTACTGTGTCCCATCAGTTGAAACAATATTTCATGGAGAAGGGGGTCCCTGGCGACACAATTCATGTGATCCCCAATGGGGCCGATCCAGAACGGTTTCGGCCCGATCTGCCGTGTGATGACGTAAAAAAACAATATCAATTATGGGGTCATCTGGTCATCGGCTTTGTCGGCTCGTTTCATTATTGGCATGGGGTTGAAAATCTTATACGGATTATTGAGGCTACGGTGCAGAAGTACCCGAAGGTCAAGTTTTTAATGGTTGGCGATGGTGGGCCCTTGAAACAATCTTTAGAGGCTTTTATTAAATCAAGTGGACTATCGAGCCGCGTCCATTTGACTGGCTTAGTTAAACATCATGACATCCCGCGTTATATCGCGGCCATGGATATCGTACTAGCGCCGTACCCGCGATTGAAGTTCGGCTATTATTCGCCAGTTAAGCTCTATGAGTATTTGTCCAGCGGGCGAGCCGTGGTTTCCAGTCGGATGGGACAGATCGGTGAGGTAATTCGGGATGGAGAGAACGGTTTCTTGTGTGAACCCGATGATATTTCCGAAATGACCCAGAAGATCAGCGCGTTGATCGAAAGACCAGAGCTGATGCAACGGGTTGGTGTTCAAGCGCGTCAAGATGTGCTGAATCATTATACTTGGAAAAAACGGGGACAGCAGCTTTCGGAGCTGTGCGAAAAAGTGGTTACTAGCGCTATGCAGCGCCGATAAGTGATCTTTAAAATTTAAACAAATTGCTGAGATCATCCAGACTTCACAATTGCAAGTTCTTTGGCCGTGATCAGCGACATTGCGGGGATTAATGGAAACAGCAAAACGATTGACAATCAATGCGATTTTTATCATGATCGCGAAAGGGCTGCAGCCCATCATCTCCTTTGCCATGGTTCTGGCAATTGGCAGAAAATTGGGTGTGACAGCGTTCGGCATCTTCTCGACTGCGATTTCATTGGTGCTGATCTTTCAAATTATTGCCTCTTTCGGCTTGCGCACCTTGATCACCCGAGAGGTAGCGAAACATCGCGATCAGGTGCCAATGTATATCGTCAATAGCCTTTACATTGCGATTCCGCTCTCATTGATCGCTGCTGGCCTCATGGTAATTGTGGTCAATTTCGTGCTGCAATTGGACGCGGAAGCTGCTCGAATGACCAGCTTGCTGGCGCTTTCCCTTCCGGCAACAGCAGTGCTGGAGTGCTTCGAAGGAGTTCTGGCCGGCGTTGAAAAGATCAAGACGATCTCCTATATCTATCTGGCTGAAAATATCATCAAAGTGGGCGTCTGTGTCGGATTGATCTTGTTAGGATATCAGTTGCTGGCAGTGATTTTGGTGCATATTGTCACCCGTTACATGGCCGTGTCTTTTTATTTGCCGACCATTATGAAGCTGGGGCATATTGCGGACCTGAAACCAGATTGGGGATTCATCAAACAATTCTTGAAAACAGCGCACATCTTCGCCCTGATCATGGTATTGGTCACCATGTATTGGAATATCGATGTCGTGTTTTTAAATCACATTGCCGGCAACGATGCTGCGGGGATCTATTCTGGAGCTAAAAGATTTGTATTATTTCTGATCACCCTGATCCAGAGCTTTTTCACTGCGTTTTTCCCAGTGATCTCGGGGCTATATGAATCGCAAAGCGAAAACTTTCAATACGCTTGTAAAAAAACGTTGCAGTATTTAATGGTTGTCACTGTACCGATCGCTGTGATTATGACTCTGATGGCGAGCAAAATTTTCTATTTCACCTTTGGTGCAGGGTTCGAGCAATCGGCCAGCGTTCTGAAAATCTTAATTTGGATCATTATTCCCTATTCCATGTCTCAAGTTTTTGCTTATGCACTTTTGGCTAGTAATAATCAGAAGATCGATCTCCGTGTGAATGGTGCGGCATTAGCAAGCAATGTGATCTTGACGATTGTTTTGAGCCAGCGATTCGGTTATATTGGGACTGCTATTGCAGCGCTGATTGCAATTTTCATTTATGTGGGATTGCAAATTCCGTTCGTTTTCAGGCGCGTTATCAAATTTGATTATGCGAAAATGGCAGCGATTGCAGGGAAGATGGTCCTGAGCGCCGGCGCCATGTTGCTGGTCATCCTGTTGCTCGATCGCGTGTTTTTTATAAGTCTGGCCGTTCTGGCCGTGCTCATTTATTTCGCCTTATTGTACCTGTTTAAAGCTTTTGCGGCTGAGGATCTGAATTTCATCAAAAGCCTTCTTAAAAAAAAGCCATCTGAGGGCATTTCGATTGGAAAAATAGCTTAGCATGGGCGCATGAAGGTGGTCGTTATGTTGGTAATTGAAATTTAAATGAAAAGCTATTAATTGGCCATATTTTTGCAAGGAAAATTTTGATTCAGTGAAAACAGCCAATCTCGACGATTGGCGCTTTATTCGAACGAACTGAATTTTGTGAGGGATATCGAGCGATCTATCTGGGGGAAGGAGATGATGATGTGAACCAATGAAGGAGAGAGACCATGCGAAAAACGACAGTATTGATCGCCAGCATTGTGCTGAACTTTGCATTCAGCTATGCTCAGGTGGATCATCGGTATCCCCGATTAGGCATCCATCAGTGGGGTGGTGCTGTGGATGAATGGTATGCTCAGTTTGATCTCATTAGTACGGCACTGATCGATGTGGAGTGGGCCAAGCGCATCAAACGGCTCAATCCCGATGTGCTCATTTTGCCCACCAGCGATTGGAACAACGGAACGTATATTGAACCGTTTCCTGATGAATGGTACATTCGGCGCGCTGATGGGTCGCGAATTGAGTATGGAGGGCCGAATACTTTTTATGCCAATTTATCGGATCTGTGCCCAAAGTCGCCACTGTATGGCGGGAAACGAGTGTGCGATTATTTGCCTGAATTGCTTATGAAACGGGTCGATTTGACGGTGTTCGATGGCATTGCCACGGATGGGCTTTATTATCAGGATAAAGAGCTTTGGAATTATCACGTGGTGAGCGATAATCTGGGTTGGGACACCGATCTGGACCAGAATGGCGTCAATGATTTTAACGAACATGGCGAAGAATGGGTGGTCGGCCATTGGAACGCTGGGGTTGATATCCTGTTTCAAAAGCTCCGTCAATTGATGCCTGCTAATAAATTGCTGATGGTCAATTCTGGCTCGTGGCATTATCATCATCATGCGGAGACCAATGGGGTTTTTCTGGAGCATTCCTATGGTGGAGTAACCTGGAGTTGGTTCACCTACATTTATGATCGATTCATGCAGTCACTGCGCAAACCCAACACTATTTTTCTGGATTATGACGGGGATAGCAAAAACGAGTTTCGCGATATGCGATTTCAATTGGCCACAACGCTGTATGGCAATGGCTATTTCAGTTATTCCGACCCTGGCTCTCACGAGCATTATTACAATAAGTTTTACGACGAATTTTTGGTCGACCTGGGTTATCCCAAAGGGCCGATGCAGCAGATTGGTAGCACTGGCGTATGGGTTCGGTTTTTTGATCATGGCGCTGCGATTGTCAATGTGAGTGGAGCGCCGCAATTGGTGCGGGATGCAGACTTGAAAACAGTCGCAGGTTATGAGGGACCTTACTATCGGTTCCGCGGTGGACAAGATCCAGCTCACAACAACGGACAATTGTTCGACAATATTCAATTGTGGGGAGGAAAGGACAATTCTGGTACTATCGGTGATGGCTATTTATTGTTGAAGACACCGAAAACCATTGTTTATAGCATCATCATCGATAACGTGGATATGGGGACATCCCCGGGAACACCAGCACCAGAATTCATCGGCCGCTGGGAACAATATCCCGACCCAATTCCAGGCAATCCTTACTACACGATGCGTGTCGCGGATTGGTTCGGTATGTTCGCTTACGCTTACACCTCCCCAGGAAATGGCGAATCCAAGGTGATATATCGGCCCACCATAGGGGTGCCAGGATATTATCAAGTGTTCGAGTGGCACTGCTGGCATGAATCTGCCATTGATGATGAGGCTACGAACGTCCCGTATACCATCAAATATCACAATGGCCAAAAGAGCGGGATGATCAATCAGAAAAAAGATCATGGTCGTTGGAATTCTTTGGGATTGTATTATTTTGAGGCTGGCACGTCTGGCTATCTGGAATTCACCAACAAGGCCGATGGGGTGGTGATCGCAGACGCGGTTAAATTTGAATACCGTGGCGACAATCCAAATGCAGATATCACGCCTCCTGATCCGCCACAAGGCGTAAAAGTAATGAAGGGCAACAATTGATCTCGCACTTAACCGTGCCGAGGTCGCGAAAAATCGGTGCGACAATTGTATATTCCTTATGTGATTTGCCACAAGTGGCAACATATTACCGATGGAACGCACGACATCATGAACTTGCAACATTATCGGTGGAGTTAATGCATCATTATCGAGCAAAGGCCTCACGGCGAGCCAGGACTGGGCTCGTCAGGCCAATCGCGATTTTGGTTATGTTTATTCTGGGTGCTGGGATTTTATTAATCATCAATCGATCTTTGGTCGTTCGGTTGGTGGCAAAAAATCCAACCGCCTTTGCGTATGCATTGAAAGGCCGTGCATTGTTAGCTCGGTTGGGCTGGTCTTATCGTAACGCAAATGCGACACAGGCTGAAACAGCACCATTGCCAGAACAAGTCACAATCACAGTTGATCTGGTAAAAAGCAAAGGCAGATATCGGCAATTTTGGGGTGGCTTTGGTTACAATTCGTTCCGAGCCGGATCATTGGACGCCAATAATCAGAAGCTGTTTCGAATGATGGCTGCGGCCAATCGAAACAATCCGGGGACGTTCAATTACGTTCGGGCATTTAATATTTTCACCAATGGTTCGGCAGTGACCCCTTCTGGACAAGGGTGCGAAATTTACAGCGAGGATGCGATGGGTAACCCGAAATACAATTGGGAGCTCTGCGACCGCGCGTTCGATGCCGTTGTCTCCCTTGGATTTGATGTGATAGTGGATTTTACTTTGATGCCAATTGAGCTGGCATCCAATAAAAACCGGATTCAACCATGGTTCGGTGGCAACATGTCACCGCCCCTCAGTCATGAGAAATGGGCGAATCTTGTTTATGAGACCACGAAACATCTGATGGAGCGCTATGGTCGCGACCGCGTGTCCCGCTGGTATTTTGAAGTGTGGAATGAACCAGACCTGGCTTGGTTGTTTTGGATCCCAGATAGCAACAACCCCGACCCTCGGCTTCGAGAGTGGGGCGATATGGAAGCATATAATGAGCTTTACGACTACACGGCCGCTGCAGTTAAACGCGTCGATGGTCAGCTTCGCGTGGGAGGTCCAGCCGTGGCTGGCTCATACATCGAGCCATTTCTGAAGCATGTTGATCGGACCAACTACGCTACCGGGGCAAAAGGGACCCCAGTGGATTTTCTCTCATTTCATTCCTATGGGAGCGTGTTCGAAAAAGTGATCAATAAGATCGATGAGATTCATCGGACGGCCGGCCGGATCAAAAAGGATTATCAAAATTTGCCATATATCGTTTCGGAATTCAGCCCCAGCCCATACGATCCACCCTGGTACGTCAACCAATACCCAGCGCTGTGGCTGGTGGCTACGGTGGATGCGATCTTTAATTACGCGGATCAGTGCCAGCAGCCTGATGCTCTGCCCGAGATGATGATTTATTGGACATCGCCCGTTATCAGAGATTTTGGGCAGAACGGGGTGGACAAAGAGACCGATGGTCTGGCAACGACTTTGGGGGGCACAGTTTTCAAGCTGCCGATCTTCAACGCGTTTGAGATGCTCGGATATTTATCTGATGAGCGAGTGGCAGTAAATAATAGTGTCCCATTCCCCGATTATCGAAAAAATTTGGGCAATGAATTCAGCAATTTGCTCAATGCCATCGCCACAAAAAGCGATTCGTCGTTCGAAGTGCTCATTTATCAATTCACAGAAAATGATCCGTTCAATCGTCAGGCGCGAAAATATCAGGTGACGTTAACGATTCAACATATTCCAGACCAGAATGTTGCTGTGAAAACTTTTCGGCTGGGCCAAGACCACGCCAATTGTTCCCAGGTTTGGCGCGATATGGACAGCCCATTGAATCCGAAATCCGAACAGTTAGCTAGATTGGACCAGAGCGACGATCTCAGTCTGATCGAGCCAGTTTATCGTCCGGCAATTGTGGCTGGGAATTTCAGTGGACAGTTTGAGCTGGGCAGCAATGAAGCGCTATTATTGGTTTTCTCGAGGCAACAGGATCAGCTTGGTCCAAATTCGCCAGGACGTTTGGGGAGCACCAAGGTGAATACCCATTCCGTATCGTTCCAATGGCAGGCTCCAGCGCCAGCGAAGGACGGGGATACCGCGGCTGGGTACGAGATCTATTTGGACAAAAAACTTATCGCTCGAACATTCAAACCGGAATTTTCGAGCGAAGGATTGCAGGACGATACCCGGTATCATTTTCAGATTTATGCGCTGGACGATGCGGGCAATCGGAGCGATGAACCCTTGGATTGGTGGGTGACTACCGCGGCCGATACTCGGCCCCCAGCGCTTGCGTCAATCACATTTAATACTCCAACCAGTGTTACGATCGAATTCGATGAACCAGTAGATACGAGCAGCGCGCGACGGCCAGAGAATTATCAAATAGTCCCCAATGTGGTCATTCAATCGATTGTTTTCGATCCAAGCGGCAGGAAATTGACCATGATGACCAGCCCTCATCAGCTCGGACATTGGTACACGATGACTTGTCAGACGCTGAGCGATCGTGCGCGCCGACCCAATCAGGGCAATAATTTTGAAATTCGATATCAATTCGTGCTGAAATTTGAAGATCAATTTGATTTTGACAATTTAAATGCCTATATTTGGCAGCGGCTCTGGGATGAAGGTGGTATTGGAAGCTATCAATATGACGCCACTGGAAAACGGTTATGGATGACCACCGGCGATGATGTAGGGGAGGCATTCGGACGTGCGTTGCCTCAGTCGGAGCGGGGGACTTTTCAAGTCGACTTTTCGCCAGTCAAGAGCTATCCCTCTGGGGGCAAATTGATCCTCAAGTTAAAGCAGGATCAGGATAGCTACTATCAGGTCGAGAGGACCCAGGGCTACGGACCTGGTTATCTCAAAAAAGTAGTCGCAGGGGTCACTGTTGATAGCGTATCCTGCCAGAAAGAGTATCGACAGGGACAGAGCTATCATTGCCTGGTTGCCTTCTCCCCAGAGCGAGTCATCATTACGGGGTTCAATGATGAGGTGATCCTGCAGAACAATAATGAGCCGATAAAGGTCCAATGGTTTGAGATTCAGCTCTGGCAGCAGGACGCCCATTTTGACAACATTTTATATGAGAGTCGATGAGCTCACGATGATGATCTCAAAGATAGTTTTGGTCCAAATACAACTTTATCGAGGCCTGCGGACGCAAAGTTCATCCGAAGTGCATAAATGAGGCAAGATGTGTGGCATTTGATGGAGAAATTTCGAGAGCGATCCAGAGAGCAGAAATTTAATCTTTTTCTTGAGCAATTGGATCCACAGCCTGATGACGTCATATTAAATATTGGCGCAGGTAATGGGTTGTTTCTGGAGTCGTGTTACAAACAGCGCGATAAAATTATTGCCTTGGATATCAGCTTGACCATGCTTCACGATTTGAAGCGCAAATATCCCGGGGTACAGTGCCTCGTTGCTGATGCTCGGGCGCTCCCTTTCAAAGATCAATCAGTCAAGATCGCCTTTTCGAATGCAGTAATCGAACATGTAGGCGCCAATAGTTATCAGCAGCAGTTCGCCAATGAAATCCAACGGGTCTGTCAGAAATTTTTTGTCACTTGTCCCAATAAATATTTCCCATTTGAATTTCATTATCGATTACCGCTATATCAATTCGTCCCAAAATCGATCCAGCGCTGGTTATATAAAAAATTTCGGATCGGTTTGTGGTACGAGGATAAATGGGAAGATATTAACCTCCTATCGTTTCGACAACTGAAAAAGTTGTTCCCTGGAACTACGGTGATCAAGCAGCGGGTCACTTTGCTGCCAGAGACATTGATCTGTTATAAGAATTGACTTTTTGAAATAATGGAAATCATCATTGCTCGTTTACCCAGCTTTCCAATGACTGATTGTGATTGGGGAGTGAAAATCTTTTAAATCGACGAAAGAATTATGGAGTAGTCAACAGGAAGGAAGCCATGTACATTCTGGGAATATCAGCATATTATCATGATAGTGCGGCATGCTTGGTGAAGGATGGGGAGCTGTTTGCAGCGGCTCAGGAAGAGCGATTCACCCGAAAGAAGCATGATTTCAATTTTCCATATCATGCGATCCGCTATTGTCTGGAC
Organism: candidate division KSB1 bacterium; assembly: GCA_034506395.1. Classification (NCBI taxonomy): domain Bacteria; kingdom Pseudomonadati; species Candidatus Zhuqueibacterota bacterium. The sequence goes on from JAPDPQ010000002.1 coordinate 39,373, forward strand.
GCGGCTGGCATCTCAGGCCGAGAATTGGATTATGTGGCATTTTATGATAAGCCATTTATCAAATTTGAGCGCTTATTGGAGACCTATTTAGCCTACGCACCCAAGGGGATCACTTCATTCATCAAAGCGATGCCAGTGTGGCTCAAACAGAAACTATGGATCAAAGAGCTGCTGAAAAAGGATATCGGCTATGAAGGTGACGTGATTTTCCCAGCGCATCATGAATCCCATGCGGCTTCGGCATTTTTCCCATCGCCATATCAAGAAGCAGCGTTTTTGACCATCGATGGTGTGGGTGAATGGAACACCACCACCTTCGGTGTGGGCAAGGATAATCATATTGAAATTTGGGGCAATATGGATTTCCCGCATTCCCTCGGACTGCTATATTCAGCGTTTACCTATTACACTGGATTCAAAGTCAATTCTGGGGAATATAAGGTGATGGGTCTAGCGCCTTATGGCGAGCCCAAATATGTCGATCTCATTATGAACGAACTGATCGATCTCAAAGAGGACGGTTCGTTCCGAATGAATATGAAGTATTTTAACTATTGTGTTGGGCTCACTATGACCAATCGCCATTTTGATAAATTGTTCGGTGGGCCACCGCGTAAGCCAGAGTCGCAACTCACTCAGCGAGAGATGGATCTCGCTCGCTCGATTCAGGATGTGACCGAAGAGATCATGCTGCGGATGGCGCGGTTTGTCCATCGCCAAACTGGTCAGAAAAATTTGGTCTTGGCTGGGGGGTGTGCGTTGAATTGCGTGGCGAACGGTCGGATTTTGCGCGAAGGGCCATATCAGAACATTTGGATTCAACCGGCGGCCGGCGATGCCGGAGGCGCGGTTGGCGCGGCATTGTTTGCTTGGTATCAATATCTCGGCCATGAGCGCCATGCCGACGGCGTGAATGACTTTCAAAAAGCCTCCTATTTGGGACCTGAATACTCAGATGAAGAGATCGAGGCCTTTCTCAAACAGAATAACATTCCGTATCAGCGGCTTGAGCCAGCGGAAATTGCGCGACGTACCGCCGAGTTGATCGCAGCGGAAAAGGTCATTGGCTGGTTCCAGGGCCGCATGGAGTTTGGGCCACGGGCACTCGGCAGCCGCAGCATCATCGGAGATGCCCGATCCAAAGATATGCAATCGGTCATGAACCTCAAGATCAAATTCAGAGAGTCGTTCCGACCTTTCGCGCCAACCGTATTGGTGGAACATGTATCTGAGTACTTCGAACTCGATCGGGAAAGCCCCTATATGTTGCTGGTTGCCCCAGTGCGATTGGACAAGAGGACCAATTCTCGGCCCGAGCATAAAAACCTTTTCGGCATTGAAAAATTAAAGGTGCCGCGATCCGTGGTCCCTGCAATTACGCATGTCGATTACTCTGCCCGTATTCAAACCGTTGACAAAAAAAATAACGGCCGATATTACGATATGATCAAAGCATTCTATGAGCTCACTGGTTGTCCAGTGATCATTAACACTTCCTTCAATGTCCGAGGCGAGCCAATCGTCTGTTCGCCCCAGCACGCTTATACCTGCTTCATGAGGACTGAGATGGATTATCTGGTCATGGGGAGCTTTTTGCTGGATAAGAAGCAACAGCCGAAGCTCAAGGACGATATCGATTGGAAAAAGGAATTCGAGTTGGATTGATCCTTTCTCTTCATCTAATTGGAGAATATGATTGCACCGTTCCGTGCAACATGAAATAAATTCAGAGGAAATTAAGATGCAAAAAAAAGCAATCACCAACAAGCAGCTTCGAACTTTTGGACTGGTCTTGGCGCTATTTCTTGGCGGTATTGGTCTTGTGCAATTTTTAAAAGGGCATATCCCTGGCAATTACTGGTTTTGGGCAACTGGCGGCTTGATATTGGTGGTCAGCCAAGCGATCCCGAAGCTGATCAAACCGCTCTACTCCATTGCGCTGTTCCTGGGCCATATCCTGGGCTGGATCAATACCCGATTGATACTGGGACTGATCTATTACCTGATTTTCACTCCGATTGGGCTGATCATGAGGATTTCAGGAAAAGATCCCCTGCATCGTAAATTCGATAAGCAGGCAACCTCTTATTGGAATATTTCACCCAGGACCGCGATACCGAAAGAGCAATATCTGCGGCAGTTCTGAGCCCAAGCAGTTCAAATTGACTCAATCGAGATCGCCGTGCTGAGTTTTTCAGAAGCCATTTTATGTGCTATTGAAAATTTTAATTGACAGTTTCAAGCGACAGATATTTTGTTTTGGTCATGATGCAGTTAAGAATTTATGTGAGCGATGTTTTCAGAAAAATTGATTAAATTAGGATGACAGATGGGAGCAAAGTTGAAAAGGCTGGCGATTAATTTTTCATTGATGCTGTTTGTTTTCATCGTTTTGCTTGCGCTGGGAGAGTTGGGAGCAAACTTGCTGGTCAAATTGGGGAAGGGCCAACGCCAACAAATAATGGGAGAGGCCGATAATATTGTCATGAATTCGCCGAACAAGGACTTGGAATTTGTGTTCAAGCCTCATTATGTTAATGCAGACGGCGACACAGTGACCAATGCTCTCGGCTTTCATGAACTGGATTGGTCGCCAGCCGAATTAGATGAAAGCAAAGTGATCTTAAACATTGGTGATTCGATTACTTTCGGCGCTAATATCAAAGACCTTAATCAAGTCTATGGGAAAGTTGTGCAATCATTGGCACGCCAAAATTTCCCAGAGCAGAAGATCATTGTGTATAATGCCGGAGTTGGTGGCTATAACATCTGGCAGGAGCGCGCCATGCTTCGCGAGCTGGATGGTCAGCTCAAATACGATATGGTGCTGCTGGGATTATGCCTCAATGACAGCAGTCCCAAAATGTACGTGAGTGAAGACATCAAAGGAGCGGTGGTCAATGTGTCGGGCGAAATTGAGTCGGCTCGAGAACTGTTTTCTCGCAAGTTTTTTAATCGCTTCAAACTCTATGTAATGTTCAAAGAAGCAGTCAAATCAATGCAACGCCGTTACCCGCGTTTGTTCCCCAGCTCCATGCTCTGGCATAATATGTTAGTCAAGGGAGATGGATGGGCCAGTTTGAAAAATACGATTTTGGAAATGCACCAGGAATTGAGCGAGCGAAACATTCCTCTGGTCGTGGCTATTTTCCCTTATGCCCATCAATTGAAATTGACCGCTCAGGACAATATTATCCAGAACGATTTGGTCCAGTTTTGCCAGGCCCATCAAATCCCTTGTTTGGATCTGTTCGAAGCCTATCAGCAACATCAGGGACAGATCCAATGGGATGCCGAGGGGATTCATCCTGACATCAACGGCCATCGAATTGCCGGAGAAGCGATTTATCAATTCTTAGTCGAACAAAAATTAATTCCATTTGATAACGATGAGGAGAGACAGCATGAGTAAGATTTCCATTGTGAATGAGCTTTGGCTGTTTTTGAAAGCACGAAAGAAATGGTGGCTGACTCCAATTGTTGTATTTTTATTGTTGCTTGGGTTCTTAATTATTTTTACAGAAGGATCGGCATTGGCACCATTTATTTATGCCCTATTCTGATCGGCCAAGTTGAAAGAGATAAGTTGAACGCTGAGCGTCGGCGCAGAGCAATTGCCGGCGTTCGGCCACGATTTTTCCAAAGCATTGTGCATGAACTTATTTTGTTGATATGATGTAGAAAGCAAACCTTGCTGATTAAAGCGGTATCTGCTTCAGAAGGTCTTTTGAGAATAGGCATGATTTCAGTGTTTAAGATGATGGGTGGATGAAACTCACGGCATCACCGCAACGACAACTGAGATAAATAAAAGGTGGGGGCAAATGAAAAAAAGTCTATCGATATTTTTCCCAGTCTATAATGATTGGGCGACGATTGGAAGTTTAGTCGCCCAAGCGATCACAACGGCTGAGAAGTTGACAGATGATTATGAAATCATATTGGTGAATGATGGCAGCCGGCAGATGACGGTGGATGTGTTGAACCACTTGGAAAAGACCTACGATAAGGTCCGAGTGGTTCATCATGAGAAGAACCGTGGATATGGTGGTGCACTGCGGACTGGATTTAAGGAATGCAAAAAGGACCTAATTTTTTACACCGATGGGGATGCGCAATATGATGTCACAGAGCTGACAAAGCTATTTGAGCGAATGAACGGTAAGGTCGATATTGTCAACGGATGGAAGATCAAACGTTCAGACCCGTTTTATCGGGTGATTATCGGGAAGTTCTATCATTATTTCACCAAATGGCTGTTCGGGTTTAAGATTCGAGATGTGGACTGTGATTTTCGGTTGATGAAGCGCGAGATCTTCGATAATATTGAATTGGAATCGGATAGCGGCTTAATCTGCGTCGAGATGATCAAAAAGATGACCGATGCTGGTTATGTATTTGACGAGGTGGGGGTGACGCATCATTTTCGACCCAGCGGAAAGTCGGAATTTTTCAATTTCAAACGGATTTTTCGCGTTGGCGTGGATATGATGAAATTGTGGTGGAAGATCCAGGTCAAGAAACAATATGCTCGCCCTGCAAAAAAAATTCAAAGCGCCGCTGCAAAGCCAGCACCATCAATCGCTGAGCCAGATCGACAAAGCAATATTGTGACCAATCAAGCAGCGTAAATAACTGAAGTGGTGCATCACAATGGATCGGCTGGCTTGATGTAAGATTTGGCGCAGCATGATCTGTACATTCGCGATTTCAGCATGACGGTTCATAAGGAGCATGAAAGTTCGAATAATGTGATGCGGATGATTAATTTTTCAAAATAGGCATGACAGACCATGGAAATAAGAATCCCGTGTTCTGAATTGAAAATTCAATACGAGAATATCAAAGCCGAAATCAAACTTGCGTTTGATGAAGTGTTCGAATCGAGCTGGTTTATTTTAGGCAAGCAGGTAGAGTTGTTCGAGCAGGAATTTGCAGAGTACTGTGGAGCGCGGTATGGCATTGGGGTTGGTTCTGGGACTGAGGCGCTTCATCTGGCGTTGTTGGCATGTGGAGTCCAACCTGGCGATGAAGTGATCACGGTTTCTAATACTGCAGTGCCAACCGTCTCGGCGATTTCGTTCGCCCAGGCAAAGCCAGTTTTTGTCGATATTGACCCATTGAGTTATACCATGGATCCAGGTGCGATCGAAGCCAAAATTACTCCCAGGACACGCGTCATTCTACCGGTTCATCTCTATGGTCAGGCAGCCGATATGGATCCGATTATGGAGATCGCTCATCGCTACGGTCTTAAAGTGATCGAAGATGCTTGTCAGGCTCACGGCGCTGCCTATCGCGGTCATAGGGTCGGCGCAATCGGCGATCTGGGCTGCTTTAGTTTTTATCCATCGAAGAACCTCGGCGCCTACGGCGATGGAGGAATGGTGGTAACCAATGATCCAGAATTGGCTGATCATTTGAAGTTGCTGCGAAATTACGGGCAACGCAAACGTTATTATCACGACATCAAGGGGTTCAATAGCCGGTTGGATGAACTACAAGCAGCTTTTTTGCGAAAGAAATTGCGTTATCTCGACCAGTGGAACGCTCGCCGGCGCCACCTCGCCAATCAATATGAAAAGTTGCTCGATGATCACGTGGTGAAACCAGTTGAAGCAAGTTACGCCTACCATATTTATCACCTTTACGTCATCCGCTGCCAGTGTCGGGAACAATTGCAGCGGTATTTGTTAGATCATGGTATCCAGACGCTGATCCATTATCCCGTGCCGGTCCACTTGCAGCAGGCATATCAGGACTTGAATTTACCTCCAGGGTCTTTGCCCATCACGGAGCAATACGCTGCCGAAATCCTTTCATTGCCCATGTTTCCCGAACTAACCGATGAACAGGTGAGCATCGTGGCTGATGCAATCAATCGATTTTATCGCTGACCGCTTTCCCGCATTCGCTTGCGATTCAAACCGTTCAAAGGTTTCGAGATTAGACGATTTCGCTAATGAACAAATCCATTTTATGAAAGAAATTTATTGCCAGGATTCAGAATCTTATGTTTGCTGATTTAAAAATACAGGGATCGAAACCATCGAACAAACTTTTGAGCCAATTCATGGCGATGATTGATCCTTATTTGCTATTGGTGATTTTGTTGTCATTGTATATTCCATTGATTGGTGTGAACCTCTATTTCCGATATGATGATGCAGGAACCCTGCTCTGGGCGTTGGATTTCAAGAAAGGCATTATTCATGCGTTCGATCCAGCTCCTTGGTTCGACGAATACAATTTCTACAATGGCGTGGGTGGGTATTATCGGCCATTTGAATCCCTTTATATTATGCTGCTGGTGAAGATTTTTGGTCCAGAACCGTTTTATTTCCATCTGATCAATGGAATCCTCGTTATCACAACCATCGTGTTCATGTATCGCATCGCAGTGCTGCTCAGTGGAAGTCGGCTGGCTGGCTTGATGAGCGCGGCGGTGTTTCATCTTGCATTCCAATCTATCCTCTATGGCACTTTTCACGTGGTCGTCCCGTTTGGATTTTTCTTCGAGCTCATCACTTTCTATTTGTTCATCAAAGGCCTGAATCAGAGTAAATTCCGGACCATCGCACTCGGCTTCCTGTTTTTGATCCCAGCAACGAACCGGCAGACCACCGCGTTGATCCTTACAGCGATCGTGATAGTATTTTTTATCATGCGCTGGCGCGAATCCAAATTTAACCTTTGGGAACGGATCGCCATTTTTCTGATGGCCAGCGTGCCCAATTTGCTGATCCCATTCACTAAAAATTCTAGCCATGCCACCATCTTGAGCCAGCCGTTCAGCGTGGCGGGGTACTGGCAATATATTCTGGAACGGCTCAGCTTCTATACTAATTTAATGACCAGTCATTTGCCGGGAGTGATTATCATCTCTACACTTTTCCTATTCTGGCTAACGAATCTCCCGGTTCAAAGGCTCTGGCCCAAAATAAACTCCCGGTGGGTCACTCTATTGGCGATCCCGCTGAGCCTCATGATATCATTCATGGCATTAAAAATCCAGCCAATTGCTGTGGTCGTGCTCTATGGGACTCTTGCATATTTATTTATTGCCGATCGATCGCTGCAATCGGTGATCGTTTGGTTCGCTGTTTCATTGACATTATTCAGCATCATTAACTTTTATCATGATGCCTATTTCTTGGAGGCGGCGTTTGCCTTGGCGATTGTGTTGGGATATCTGCTCTATCGATCTGCAGTGAAAATTCAGAGTGCATTCGATGTGCTGATTTCGCCGCGGCTTGAGCGAGGGATTTTGACGTTGGCCGCTGTGGGGATTATTTCATTTGGAACAATTGCCTGGAGAGTTCCTGGCTTGCCGATCATCAGCGCCAAGGTGGAGGCGGTCAAAATTCTCATCGAGACCAACCAAAATTTTAAGCGCATGTTCGAATATCTCGCCTCGGAATTACCACCCAATGCGAAAGTATTTCAGCTTTCGGAAGAATATCTTGGGCTTACCATGAACCAACGCCGATTCCTGCCGTTGCGCGAGCGCGCTGAGAATGTGAAAGTCATCAATATTTTGGACTCCAATGTCATGATCAAAGTGTTAGGACGGTGGGATATCGAATTCAAACACGCCGAGGGTTTGACGCTGGGAATTCCAGAGAATTGCGTGTTTATCGTGCATAATAAGCTGGAAAAGCGAATTGCCATGCAAAAATTTCAGCTTGAACCGATTCGCGAGTTTAAAAATCATAATACCGAGGCTGGAGTCTATCGGGTGATTGCTCTTAAGGAACCTCTATAAGTGATAGCTCGCTCTACCGAAATAGTCGAAACTTTCAGATAAGATGGTGTACGCGATTTTAAGCGTCGAAGATAAGTTCTGATGTGAGCTGGACATTTGTTCCTCGTGTTTTATCATCGTTCATCATCCAATTTCAGTCTTTCCGATTGTTATCTTCGTTAGACCCTTGCCCAGGGAATCAACTGATTATCCCTTTCAATTGATGGATGACAATAATTTTTGGTGATTAAATTTTTCTGTTGTTCGATTTCCATTATCGAGACTTTCCTCCCCAATTACAATTTAGGCATTCAAAATTGATATTTTTTCCGAGAGGGTTTGGTCAGCGGCTGAAAACTTGCCATTTCGGATGGTCCTAATTTGACGATCCATTAAATCGTGCCAAAATTTGAATGAGGATCATGATTGGATGCAATACATTGTTTCGTTCTAATACAATTTTGTATTTTTGGGCTGTTATTTTCGTGCGATAAGCCATTGAAAATGAGCACGATTTATTGGTCTCGATTTTTATTGGACCAGTGGTATAAGATTTGCTTGTTTTCATGGATAAGAATGTGCGAATTAACTTTTTTCGCATTGTTCTCCCATCTTTGTCCTATTCGAGTGCTGCGGAATTTTAGAATACGCACAATGGCTTGTGCGGCTGCAATGACTCATGGAACGAAAATATTGGCTAATTTACCCAAGCATAACGAGCAGCACTCAGAAGGCTGATGGGAGAATTCTAAACAAGAAATTTATTCATGTCCCTACAGTTCATTTTAAATCAATCGCAGGGGCGCTGCACCTTTTAACGAGGAGGTTTGTAATGAAAAAACCGTATGACTTCAGCACTGCGGTTATGGTGGTTATGGTTAGTGTCATTTTGATGGCAACATGGCAATTTGGTTGGGGACAGACCTATAAAGTGATGCCTTTAGGAGATTCGATCACCCGGGGGGTGGTTGGTTCCTCAACCCCTGGCGGTTATCGGGATGATCTGAAACAGAAGTTGAGTGACGAGTATGTCAATACCGATTTTGTCGGTAGCTTATCCGATGGCTCATTTTCTGATCCACAGCATGAGGGTCACGATGGCGCCAATGTCGAATATGTGAACAATAATGTTGTCTCCTGGGTGACCAATGCCTCACCTAATTTTGTGCTATTGAATATTGGCACGAATGACCTTGGTTTTACCCCAGTGGAGACGATCGCAGATAAGATCAATAGCATTTGCGATAAAATTTACAGTGTCAACAGTGGAATCACGATTTTCCTATCCAGCATCCTGCCGCGCGGCGACAATGCCACCCGGGATAGTTTGGCTAGCCAAGTGAATAAACGGATCAAGCGGATCGTGACGCAGAAATTAGAAGCTGGATATAGCATCTATTATGTTGGCAACAACGAGTTGTTCCGCGCCAACCCCAATTGGGCAACAGAGTACCTATTTGATGGCTTGCATCCCAACGATACAGGTTACACCCTGATGGCCGAGCTGTTTTGGAGCGCCATTATGAACGTCATCAAAAATGATGGTACGTTGGTCATTGATAATTTCAATCGCTCCGAGATCGGCATCGCATGGGAATACGACCCAGCATTTTCACTGGTGACAGTTGCCCCGGGACAGCGGGAACTGGAGAACACCAGCAACGATGGCGGCTGGAACATGATGGCCATATATAAAGCTGTGACCAACCCTGGCCAGGTTTCGATCCGATGGGGCCAAAACGCCGATGCACTGGGGATCGAAAATGGCGGATTGGCGCTGAAATTGAATAAACCCTCTACAACCGCCAATGGTTATCTGTTGCGCGTTGAACAGGATGGCACGCTGGATTTATGGACGATTGTGAACGGCGCTCCAAGCGAAGACCTTCATGTTGAGGTCCCAGGTAAACAACCAAAAGCAGGTCAAGTCTTTACTGTTAAGCTATCTTCTGATGCCGTTGCCCATCATTTCCATTGCTATCTTGATGGCAATTATATTGGAACGGTTTCCGATTATGATAAGAAACGCGGAAATGAAGCCGAGTTGTATGCTGGGGTGATGATCCGAGGTAGCATGAACGGTGTTTCTTTGCAAAATAATGTCGACAATTTCAATCTGGTGATTGTTGGTGATATCACGCCGCCAGCAAAGATCAAGAACTTAGCAGTATCATCGACTTCGGGTACATCTGTGACGCTAACCTGGACAGCACCTGGGGATGACAGCCTCAGCGATCGGGCGTCTTTCTATGATATTCGTTATTCCACCTCCGCGTTGACTGATGCGAATTGGAACAGCGCGAAAAAGGCGACCAATATCGACATGCCCAAAGCCCCTGGTTCAACCGAGAGCTTTGTGGTGATGGGGCTGGAAAGCAACAAGCGCTATTACTTCGGAATCAAAACTGCGGATGAGGAATACAATTGGTCGCTATTGTCCAATGTAGTCGATGCGACGACCGTCGGCGGCGCTGCGCTGCAAAAGAGTGATGATTTTAGCGATCCCAATACGCTCAATACCTTGTGGAGCGCTAATCCCTCATATGTGATCAAAAATGGAGAATTGGATAACACTTCGACGGTCAATAATTGGGGGCAATTGGCGGTATTTAAGGCCAACGTGAATCCCATCGAAGCATCAATTACCTGGTCGGCTAACGCGACTTCCGAAGGGATCGATAAAGGTGCCCTGGCCTTAATGCTGGATAGCGATAATTATACCACGGCCAATGGCTATATGGCCTGGATTAGAACGCAGGTGGGGGATAATCCTGTGCTCTATTTGTTCACCCATAAGGCAGGGACACCAGAGACCTTTTTGGGCACTTATACCGCAACAGGCCTAAAGAAACCTGGCCCTGGAGACGTGTTTAAGGTGGCTGTCAGCAGCGATGCCAGTGGTCATCATTTCGACTATTATGTGAATGAGAAATTTTATGGTCGTATTAATGATCCCAATAAAACTTATAGCAATGGCACCGATTATTACATGGGCATTGAGCTCCATGGTAACCTGGAGAACAATGTCGATAAATTTGTTACCGTGAACACAGTTGGCGCGCCTTCAGAAATGAAAAAGGTCAAGCCGATTGATACCCCGACCGGGATCGTTGGAAAACCCTTGGCCGATTCATTGATTGTTCGAATCACAGATAAAAGTGGTAATCCCATATCAGGCGTCAATGTAGATTTCACAGTGACACAGGGCGGTGGCAAAGTCGATCTCCAGAGCACGGACAATTATGTGCGGCTTGAGGCCGAAAAGGCATCGGTGATTCAGAGCCCAATGGAGATCGGGGTGGATCCTGGCGCGTCCAATAGCCAATATGTAACGCCCAATGGTGGAGTCCCCTTAGAGGGAAAGATCGAACACACCTTCTATGTCAAAGAGGCTGGAACTTATGTAATCTGGTGCCGAATTGCATTGCAAGATAATCAGCGCCATTCGTTGTTCGTTCAGGTAGATGGGAAGCCAACGATTTCAGCGACCGGCGATCCGCCTCCGCCTGATGGTGTCTGGGATTATCAAGAATATGAGCCAGGTCCCTGGGTGTGGCGCGTGGTGACCGATCGTGCTAAAAATGGCGACATCGCCACGTTCACACTGACCAAAGGCAACCATAAACTGACGATAACGCAACGTTCAGGGACGGGGACTTGGATCGATAAGATTTTGTTGTCCAATAATTACAGCTATGTTCCCTCTGGATTGGAACAAGTTCAACAGTACATCACCGATTCCTATGGTCAAGCACGGGCGCAGTACACGCTCGGCACCGTGGCTGGGGAAAATCGGGTGGAGGCGATCGCACCAGCTTATACGCTGAACGGTGCTCCAGTGGTTTTTGTGATCAACGGCAATGCCGATATCCCCACGAGTATGGTCGCCACAACAGCGACCAACGTGAATGGTGTCGGCGGACAGAAATTGGCACAGCCGTTCGAGGTGGCGCTCAAAGACAAATATAATAACGCTGCCGCGAATTATGAAATCACTTTCACCATCACCGAAGGCGATGGATTCTTAACCAATGGACAAACGGTTCATAAGGTGAAATCGGATGCCAATGGGAAAGCATCCACTTATTTGACGCTTGGCACCGAGTCCGCTACCAATAAAGTCGTGGCCAGTTTTGGGACGCTGCCACCCATTACGTTTACTGCGACAGCGACGTCAGGGATCGCCAAGACCATGCAATATCATAGCGGCAATTCTCAATCTGGCAAAGTGGGGACCACCCTGCTGAACCCATTGAAGGTGAAAATCCTCGACAATGCCGGTAATCCAGTGGTGAACCACAACGTCAAGTTTCAAGTCACTGGGGGCGGCGGTAGCCTCGTCCCCGTGGGGCTTAATGGTGAACAATTAGGTGAATCGGCAGGCTCGGTTGCGGCGATAGAAGCTGCCGCTGGGGCACCATCGTTAGATGTACTGACTGGCAGCGATGGGACTGCCGCGGTCAAACTGATCCTTGGGTTTATTGCAGGAACTAACACGGTCCAGGCGACTTCGAGTACTGGTGGAGCTGCGATGACGCCAATAGATTTCAATGCTACGGCCATTCCAGACATGCCAGATACTTTAATCCAAGTGAGTGGCAACAATCAGACTGGCGCGGCTGGAATGCAATTGAGCAATCCCTTCGTCGTCAAAGTGACCGATAATTATAACAATCCCATTGGCGACCATGAGGTGAAGTTCTCGGTAACTGCTGGCAACGGCTATCTCGACGGCACGACCAATCGTACGGTGACCAAGCGGACAGATCCCCAAGGCACGGCGCAGGTCTATTTGACATTAGGCCAGACCGCTGGGGTGGTGAATACGGTTAAGGTAGAGTCCTATTACGGCGGGCAGGTGTTGTTGAATAGTGGATTTGAAACCCTCGGTGCTGGCGGCGCTGATGTCTTCGCCAATTGGGACGAAGAGATATCTGGTACTTCCAGTATCAAAGATGAGACCGCTTCGGTCCACGGTGGATCTCATGCATGTTTGTTGCAAAAAAACGATAACGACGTCCGCATTCGGCAGACTGTGAAACTATATCCTGGTCAGGAATACACGGTATCGTTCTGGGGCAAGATCAGCGGCGCCACTAATTTTGGCGTGGCGATCAAGAATCAGTCGACCGGTCACTGGTGGAATGGTGAAAAGAACCAATGGGAAACGACCGCTTTCTCGAACAAATTTGCATTGACCGCTGATTATAAGCTCTATTCTTTGACATTTACCACGCTGAATGCCGGCGATGAATATCGGGTGATATTCGAAACGTATGCTGGTCAGACCGCTCACAGCGTTCGCATTGATGATGTGTCACTAAGTCTGAAAGCGACTGGCACAACTGCCAAGGCATTGCCTGGTTCGCCAGTCAATTTCAATGCGACAGCGGGCGTAGTCACCTCGCTGCAATCAAAGACGCCCATCAACCTCAATGGCTCGGCTGGCGTTCCGTTGGATGATACCTTGGCGGTTTACGTTAAGGACAATTACGGCAACCCAGTGGGTGGGTACCCAGTGACCTTCTCATCGACCAGCGGCGATAATCCTGGCACGTTCAATGGTCACACGTTCAAGGAGGTTGTCGCGAACACGGATAGCAGAGGGATTGCACAAGCGATCTTTTATCCAGGGAATAAACCTGGGGTAGCATCGATTGCCAAAGCGATCGCCACTGGCCTGACTGGCTCGCCGATTACCTACACGGTTCAAGTGGCCGAACTGACAGAATTAAAATATGTAGATGGCAATAATCAAACTGGCACAGTAGGCACGGCACTGCCCAAACCGCTGATTGTTAAAGTGGTGGATCAGCGCGGCAAGGCGATCCCTTATGTCGACGTCACTTTCAAAGTTGTTCAAGGCAAGGGCAAGGTGAATAGCGACTCTGTTGTGGTTGTAAAAACGGATACCAGTACTTATCAAGCGCAAGTGATTTTCACCTTGGGGCCGACGCCTGGCACCAATAACCATGTTGTCGAAGCCAGTGCCAGTTACAAAGGCAAAGCGTTAACTGGGTCGCCAGTTCGATTCACAGCGTCAGCAACGATTGGCGGAGCCAATGAGTTGGTGGAAGTCAGCGGTAATTATCAACGGACTGTGGTCGGAAGCCCGCTGGAGAACCCGCTGGTGGTAATGGTGGGAGATGTGTACCGGAACCCAATCTCTGGCCATCCTGTGACTTTCACGGTCAAGAGTGGCGGGGGTTTTCTGGACGGTGATTCCACGAAGAAGACCGTGACCAAGAACACGGACAAAGACGGGAAAGCCCAGGTCGTATTAACGGTAGGTCGCGTTTCTGGTCAAAACAACAACACGGTAGAGGTGGTTGCTTATAAGCCTGGGACTCAGACGCATTTGACCAATTCGCCGATGACGTTTTATGCTTCAGGCACCCATAGTGCTGCCCATACGCTGGAGACGGTTTCCGGTGCTAACCAACCACGGAGCCCGGTACGACAAGCGTTAGCCCAGCCATTCGTTGTTAAAGTGAAAGATCGCAATGGCAACCCTGTCTCGGATCATCCTGTGCAATGGGAGGTTGTCCAAGGCGGTGGTACCTTCGATGGCCTAACAGATTCGGTGAAGACCGTGAATACCAATGCCAATGGACTATCGCAGGTGTATTACTATCCGGGTCCGGTCGCTGGGCTGCAAAATGTAGTCAGGGCACGATCGTGGAATCAGGTGGAGCTCAATGGTTCACCGCGAACCTTTGTGGTCGAAACCAAGGAAGGTGCGGTGAGCGCCAAAAATTCGGTGGTCAGTGCCACCAGCCCGGTTCCAGCCGATGGTGAAACGAAATCGACCATTACGGTGATCCTGCAGGACGATTGGGGCAACAAGATCTCCAATAAAGTGGTAGGATTTCTGAGCGTCACTGGAAGCAACAATGTCCAATCCGGGTTCTTTGATCCCACTGATGCCACTGGGAAGGCGTTGGGCTATCTGGCTTCGAAGAAGGCTGAGGTCAAAGTCGTCAGAATCCGTGACATTACTGATGGCATCAATCTGGAGGATACAGCGTCAGTGAGATTTACGCCATTGGCCGCACATAGTATCGGTTACGTTTCTGGCACGGACCAAATCGCTAATTTCGGAACCGCGGTAAAAGATCCCATCAAAGCGGTGGTTCTGGATGTGAATGGCAATCCCATCCAGGGTCATCCGGTGAAGTTTGAGGTTTATGAGGGCGGTGGTTATATTTGGGAGCATCAACAGTTGAAGCAGCCCTTTATCTATACGGATCAGAATGGCATTGCTGCTGCCAATTGGGTATTGGGTCCATCGATCGAGGTGAACCGCGCCAAGGCGGTGGCAGAGGGATTAGCTGGTTCAGGGAACGTCCGTTATATCGCGACTGGACGCAGCAATACTGCCTCAGCTTTGAAAAAGGTGAGCGGTGATTTGCAGACTGGGACGGCTGGTCTGCCATTGGACAAACCGCTGGTGGTGAAGGTGGTGGACAAGAATAATGACCCCATTTTTGATCATCCAGTGAAATTCAATGTGGAATTTGGTGGAGGCAATTTCAGCGGAGAACCATCGCTGATCGTTCGTTCTAACCCATTTGGTGAGGCAATTGCCGTATTTACGCTTGGCAAACAGGCAGGGTCAAACGTCGCCTCGGCCAGCGCGCCAGGATTGACAGGCTCACCCCAGGGATTTACTGCCCAAGGAGTTGCTGGAAAAGCGGCCAAGATCGTCAAATGGGCTGGTGAAGGCAAGACCGGTCCCGTGGGTGGTCGTATCAGCGGGATTCAAGTGAAAGTCACCGATATTTTCGATAATGCAGTAGCTGGATACACGGTGAATTTCGCAATCAATAAAGGGGATGCCACGATTAGCGGTCCCAGTGCGATCGCCAGCGGCCCAGATGGGATTGCCTCGTTGACGATCAACGTGGGCACGACCATGGGCGAGATCGAAATCATCGCTGCGGCTCCAGGTTTGATCGGAGACGGGCTGATCATCAAGGTCTATGCGGTCGCCGCTGCCGCTGTTGAGATGAAGGAGTATGCTGGCAACAACCAGCAAGGGACGATTGAGCGAGAATTGGTCTATCCGCTCTCAGTGGTGGTGCTGGATCAATATGGCAATCCTGCTGGCGGCCAAAATATTCCCATCTCGTTTGTGATGATCGAAGGGAATGGTGTGGTGCTGGATCGCACAGTTTATAGCAATGAGAATGGCGTTGCTTCTGCGCGATTTCAATTGGGGAATATGACTGGTACCAGCTATAAGGTATGGGCGATCAACAATGGTCTGAAGGGATCACCAATCGAGTTCAAAGCCACTGGTGTCACCAACAAATTCCCGTTGTTCGATCCGATTCCAACCGCAACAATCCGGGAAAATCAAAATATCAATTTTAAGGTCAATGCCACCGATGGCGATAACGATGCGATTCGGTATGGGATCCGAAACCTGCCGCAGGGTGCCATGTTTGATTCGTTAGGAAGTCGGCAGTTTAACTGGACACCCAACTATTTCCAGGCTGGTAAACATGTGATTCATTTCATGGCCTGGGATAACAAAGGCGGTTTCGACGACGAACCGGTGACGATCATCGTGGAAAACGTCAATCGTCCCCCGCAAATCACTTATTATGAGCCCATCAGCATCAATTTAGTCGGCCACAAAAATATCGGAGAGACGTTCCGATTCCTGGTCCAGGTGAGCGATCCTGATTACGATCCGATCAGCTATTCCTGGTACGATAATAACGTGTTCGTCAGCGCGAAGAGTAACTACGATTTCTATGTCGCGGATAATATCGTTGGCAGCCATCAAATTAAAGTTGTTGTGTCAGATGGTTACGACACGGTGGAGCGCAGTTGGGCGCTGTATGTGAAAACACCGGTTCAATTGGCAAGTTTCTCGGGTCGCGTGACGGATCGGCATGTCGTGGAATTGGAGTGGGAAACTACGGTTGAAGTGGCCCATGCCGGATTCAACTTGTTACGAAAGTCGGCCTCGGATCGGGACTATCAACAGATCAATTTGCAGTTGATCAAATCTGATGGGACCAAGAAATATCGTTATGTGGATCGGTCCATCGAGGTGGGTGAAACCTACTCTTATAAACTGGAAGACGTCTCCATTAGTGGAGAAAAAACGCAACATGATCCCATTACCGTGATGGTTGAACGGCCGAAATCATTCAAATTGGCCCAAAATTATCCTAATCCATTCAATCCCAGCACAATGATCGAATACCAACTACCAGAGCAGACTCATGTAACGATCGTGATTTATAACATGCTGGGGCAGGAGGTGAGGTCATTGGTGGATGAAATAAAGCCCGCCGGCTATCATTCAGTGATTTGGAATGGTCTGGATAATTCGGGTGGCATGGTGACTTCGGGCGTATATTATTATCGCATGACCACACCGTCTTTTAATGAAGTGAAGAAGATGGTGCTTGTAAGATAATTGATATTAAATCGCCTCGGCCATGATCTCCTTTTGCGCCATCGGAACAGAAGCTTATTGGAACGACATGCCTAAAGCAAGTGTCGGGGCGATTTTGAATACGATCTGAAATGATTTATTTCCTCCGGTCGGATATGAGACTATTCTTGCCCAGCCGGAGGAAGTTTATTTTGAGCAAGTTCCTTAGGGGAAAATTGAGAAAGGCAGAAGTAATGCAAGGAGAAATGACGAATTACAAAAGGATCTTGCTGGTCAATCCAGCGATCGACAAAGAGAAGAAATATGGCAAATTGGTCAGCATGATGTTGACTCCATCGGTGCCATTGAGCATCGTTTTTTTGGGTACTTTTTTAGAAAGCCAGGGATACGAAGTCAGGCTATTTGATGAGCAGATCGAATGGCTGGATGAGCAACGCATTCAGGCGCTGGTGAATGAGTTTCACCCTGGCGTGATCGGTTTCACTTGTACCACCCCGGGGATGGCGCGCGCCCATGAGATCGCAGCCGATATTAAAAAGGTCAATCCAGAAATCAAAGTCGTGATGGGAAACATTCATCCGACTGTCCTGCCCGAGGAGACGCTTCGGGATGTCAATGTGGATTTAGTGGTGCGCGGTGAGGGCGAGTTTACCATGCTGGAATATTTGCAAGCATTGGAGCATAAGGGGGACATCAGCAAAATAGATGGCATCTCGTATCGACTCAATGGAGGGTATTATCATACTGGACAACGCGCCTATGAGAAAGATCTGGATGTATTTCCACCAGTCAATTGGAAGCTGTTGACGGATTTTCACAGCAGTTATGTGATCGAATGGATTCTCACGTCACGAGGCTGTCCGTACAAGTGCGTTTTTTGCTCAGCGCGCAGCATCTCCGGGTACAAATATCGCTTTAATAGTCCGCAGCGGGTGATCCACGAAGTGGATAATGTGGTCAATAATTATGGGGCAAGATTCTTCAGCTTCGCTGATGATAACTTTGTGGTGAAAAAAGATCGAGCCCGCCAAATTTGCAACCTGCTGATCGAGCGCGGCTATCATAAATATACCAAATGGTTGTGCCAGACCCGCGCAGATGCGGTGGATCAGCCCCTGCTGGAGCTAATGCGGGAGGCCGGCTGTGAATATATCAGCTTTGGCATCGAGACAGGCACACAGCGGCTATTGGATTTGATCGGGAAAAGCTTAAAGATCGAAACAATCGAAAAAGCAGTGAATCTGGCGCATCAAGTGGGTATCAAGACGCGGGGATCGTTTATGCTCGGGTTGCCCACAGAGACGCGTGAGGAATCGCTGGCGACCATTGACTTTGCACTTCGGCTGCCGCTCGATATTGCTAAATTCAATCTTGCAGTGCCATATCCGGGCACCGAATTGTTGAACATGGCCATTGCAGAGGGGCTTCAGGTAACCGGCGATTGGTCGAAAATCAATACCGCGGCTGGGCTGAGCGATACGCAAGCGTTCTATATCCCCAAAGGCCGCACCATGGCCGAACTGGCCAAACTGCAGAAGATGGCCCATGCCAAATTTTATCTGCGACCAAAGCAGATCTGGCGTATCCTCAAACGTGAGAATATCGATTTCAATCTGCCAAAAATCAGATCGCCACGTCAATTCTTCGAGCTTATGGGGGCAGCCGCCGAATTTCTGGTGCATACCATCAAAAAATAACTGGCTTCTCCCTCCGCAGCCTCGACTATTTGATCGTATGTTAGGCAGTTAAGCCAACCGGCAGAAACCATATTCACCGCTGGGTGATCCGCTCTCATGATCGGATCGGTCTTGATCTACCGAGAGGTGGGAGTCGTATTCGATCGAAACAACAATCATTGAAGTTTGCTGGTTTCGCCGCCGCGGAGTAGCGGATCATGCAGAGTAAATTCGGTCAGGAAGCGAGACACGCTTGCGGGGGATGCTGCGTCAATTTTAACAGGCTGTCCGAAAACTTTCGGATGTTAGGATAAAAACCAGCAACCAAATCAATACGGCCGAACGGAGAGCGGTTGGAAAAGTAGAATCGCCCTTTGCTACAAGAATGAGATGAATCAGTGATAGTTAAATTTTGTGGGGAGCATTATGAAACGCTGCAGAGTAATTGGCATTGCTTTGAGCTGGTTGCTCAGTTGGTCGATGATGATATTCGGTCAAACGGAACCAATTGATTCAAATTCTGGGAGCATGATCCCAGTAGCATCATTTTATGGTCGGGAATACATTGAGCGGATCGGCTACGCGGTGGCCGGAGCTGGAGATGTTAATGGGGATGGATTTGACGACTTTTTGATTGGCACCTTTCACAACGCTGTGATGGGAGCCGACGCAGGGGCCGTTTATCTATTTTTGGGTCACCGCTATCTCCGCTGGACAATGAACGATACCGTCAATCATGCAGATGCTCGGCTGTTGGGCCAGCAAGCATATGATGCGGCTGGGTATTCGGTGGCTTGTAACGGCGACCTGAACGGCGATGGTCTGGACGATATGATCATCGGCGCTCCGGCTGGCAATGATAAGGTGCCTTATATGCCTGGACGGGTTTATATTTTGTTCGGCCGCAAAAAAGCCAATTGGGGCTATTATTTCCGCTTGTATGACAATTGCGATGCGATTTATGAGGGCGAAGGCAATCAAGACCTCGCTGGTTTATCAGTAGCCTATATTGGCGATTTGAATGGTGATGGATATGATGATTTTTTGGTTGGTGCACCATTTCGTAATGGGAAGTATGTGGATCAGGGCCAGGTGTACCTCATTTTAGGGCGAGCCACGCCATGGCTTAAGACGGATTATTTAGCCTACGCAGATGCGACATTTATTTACGAGGTAAGCAGTGCTAAAACTGGTTACTCAGTGGCGGGAATTGGAGATGTGAATGTCGATGGGATCCCAGATTTCGCAATAGGCGCTTATGGAGCCAGTCACGTGTTTGTCCTGTATGGACGACCCAAAGTCAATTGGGGGAAAAATTTTGATCTGGAAAATGCAGATGTGATAATCTATGGCGAGAACCGATGGTCGAAGGAAGGTGTGGGTTGGCGGGTAGCGGGGGGCAGTGATGTCAATGGCGATGGCATCTCCGATCTGTTGATCTCGGCCACGCAAAATAGCGATCACGGAACTCGCTCTGGAATGGTCTATGTGTTGTTCGGCAAGAGAGGCGGCTGGGGCGTCTCGGAGATCTCTCTCAATAACGCCGATGCCTCATATTATGGTGAGCAACCAGGCGACCAAGCCGGATGGGGATTGGCGATGGCCGGGGATGTCAATGGTGATGGTTTCGGCGATATCCTGGTTGGGACTTATAAAGATGAAAATGGCCCAGTTAATGGTAAAGCCTATCTCATCAAAGGAAAAGCCTCTGGCTGGCAAAGAGATGTTTCCTTGACTACTGTGCCAGATTTTTGTGAGCGAAGTCCTGAGGGCATTGGGTATGCGGTCGCTTCGGCCGGCGATTTTGACGCGGATGGCCTCGCCGATTATGTGATTAGCGCGCCGTTCAACAGCGACATACAAAAATGGAACGGCAAGGTATATCTGTTCACCAGCCAGGAGGTGCCCTATGAAATTTCAGGACAGGTGACCTATCATCGAACTGGCCAACCCATTCCTCAAGTGATGGTGAAATTGGATACGCTTGCTGTTGCCGCTGATACCACCGATGGACTGGGTCGCTATCAAATTTTAGTGCGCGGCAAGCACGATCACACCGTTGCCATGGAAAAACTGATCAGAAGCGATCTGGGATCAGCCGTCAGCGCTTATGATGCGGCGTTGATCGCTCAAATGGCAGTGAAATTGTCTGTGCCCGATACCATCCATCGCGAAGCTGGTGATGTGAATAACGATGGCAAGGTCAGTATGTACGATGCCGCAAACACACTCCGCTGCGCCGTGCAATTACCAGCATTGCCGAACACTTATGCTGGCCAATGGGTTTTTACCCCTTCCAGCATGACTTATGATTCCGTTACCCACCATTATTCAAACCAGAACTACGTTGGTTTTGTTAGAGGTGATGTGGACGGCAACTGGCGGGCGCCTGGCTCTGGGTTGGCAAAAAGCGAAGATGGTAGCACGGGGCTGCAATTTCAGGCTGTTGTCAATGGCGATGAGCTTCGGTTGCCCATAGAATTAAATTTCGATTTCTCCATGATCTCTTTCGATCTCCACATCAGCTATCCCCAAGCATTCTTAAAATTGAAGGCGGTTGAACCTTCAACAAAGATCGCTAATTTTCAATTAGCTGTCAATTCTGAACTCAGCGGACAGGTGAAGGCGGCTGGCTTTGGCCTACAATCTATTGTTGCCCATGGGCCTATTTTGGTTTTCGTTTTTGAAACGATCAAGCCGATCGATAACGCTTGCCAGCTTCAGATCGATCATTTTGCAGTGAATCAGCAATGTTTCGCTGCGAGGGTAAAGTTGGCGGGTGCTGAACCCTTATCTAATTTGCCGCAACGGTTCGAGCTCCTTCAAAATTATCCCAATCCCTTCAATGGCACAACTCTCATACGATTTGCGGTTCCGCATACTGGTAAGATTCGATTGACCATTTATAATTTGCTTGGAGAAGAAGTGAATACACTGATCGATGAGACGGTAGCGCCAGGCAAATATCATGTGAATTGGGATGGAAAAAATAGAAATGGAGCCGCTGTTGCCTCAGGAATTTACATTGCGAGAATGGACCATCCATCAGGATCGGAGCAGATTAAGCTCATCTATATGCAATAGGGGGAGTAATTCATGACTGGAAGAATTTGGTTTGAGAAGTATGTTTTGATACTTTTGATGAACTTGATGCTGATCAAAGGCGTTGCGGGACAAAATGGAGATCAAGCGGTTTTGGGCCAGATTTATCCAGACGCAACCTTCATTTGCAAGAACGCCAACGAGCGGTGCGGCTATTCTATGGCCGGGGCTGGGGATGTCAATGGCGACGGGTTCAGCGATTTTATGGTAGCCGCATATCACAACTATCTTCACGGTTGGAATTCTGGTGGGGTGTATTTGATCACCGGCGCATTGAATCAGCGATGGGGAATGAATGTCGATATCGAAGCCGCAGCAACAGCAGTATTTCGAGGCAGCCAAGATTACGATATGGTCGGTTATTGTGTGGCGGGCAAAGGCGATTTCAATGGCGATGGACTGAGCGATATGATTATCGGTGCGCCAGGCACCTGGGATCGAATGCCCGAAACTCCAGGATGGGCTTATCTGGTGTTTGGGAAAAAGGAAATGGATTGGGGCAAAGATTATCAATTGGAGGCCTCCGCCGATGTGAAAATCGTGGGCGAAAAGCCCCTGGATCAATTTGGCTATGCGGTCTCTTTCGTCGGTGACATCAATCATGATGGGTATGACGACATCATCTGTGGCGCACCTTATCGCAATCAATATCAAAAATGGGATGGCAAGGCGTATTTAATTTTGGGTGCTGCCCAGGGTTGGGATGGCAATCATCTGGTGGCGAAAAAAGCCGTGGCATCTTTCGTGTTTCCAGCCGAACAAGCGTTGACCGGCTATTCGGTCGCTGGAGTGGGCGATGTGAATCAGGATGGCACACCAGATTTTGTGATTGGCGTGCCTGGAGCTAATGTCGCCTGTTTAATATTGGGTAGACCAGCCGTCGATTGGGGGCTCGATTTTGATCTGCGGAATGCTGACTCTAAATTCTGGGGCGAGGTTGATGGCGATTACGCCGGCTCATGGATCAGCGCAGCGAATGATGTTAACCATGATGGCTATCCAGATTTCATGATTTCAGCTATTCAGGCCTATTTCAATGGGGGCAAAATTTATGTGGTCTTAGGTAGAAAACGCTGGACTGAGAGCGATATCTCTTTGAAGACTGCCGACGCTTCGTTCCGAGGAGAGGACGTGGAGACGCATACCGGCTTCTGTACCTCAGGATTGAAAGATTATGATGGTGATGGCTATGACGACCTATTAATCGGTGCTCGCTACCTTAATAGCATTGATATTCCACATGCCGGCAAAGTCTATGTGATCAAAGGTCGACCTGGTGGTTGGCAGCATGACGCCGATCTGGAAAATAGCGATTATTACTTCTGGGGGCCAGATTCCATTACGTGTGCTGGCTGGCAGGTGGCGGATGTGGGCGATGTGAATGGCGATCATGGTCATGATTTTATCGCCTCAGGACCATTTAACAGCACTGGTGCTCATTGGGGCGGAAAAATATTTTTCTTTTATGGCAAAGATATCGCTTATCATATCTCTGGAACAATTGTTTATTACTCCCATTTCCAGCCAATCTCTGATGCGAAATTGACGGTCACTGGCAATGTGGCTGATAGCACTTTGAGCGACCGAATGGGCCGTTATTCTCTTTGGCTCAAGCCGAATGGGAATTATCGAATCGCCGCTACAAAAGCGGGTCCGATTGGGAATCAAGACTATGCGATTTCAGCCTATGACGCGGCAAGGGTAGCCAGCCATGCCATCGGAATAGATACGCTTTCAAATTGGTCCCGAAAAGCAGCCGATGTCGATCAAAATGGCGTAATTCAGATGTTCGATGCGGCGCAGATCGCCCGCTATGCTGTCGACCTTCCTGCACTGGAATCTTCTCATGTGGGCGAATTCCGTTTCGATCCAGAGAGCCGATGGTACTCCAATTTGGGACAATCCTTTCTGCAAGAAAATTTTATTGGGCTGCTATTGGGCGATGTAGATGGCAATTGGCAAACTCATACCACTATTGCAGCCAAAAATACTGGGAATTCGATATTGCCAAGTAGCATTGTCACGTTATTCAATTCGCGACCTTCGATCCCATTGACGATCAATGATTTCGCCAATGCCAGATCTGTCGATATCCAGTTCGAGTTTGATCCAACGCAACTGCAATTTCTTGAGCTTCACCGAACTGAGGTCACAAAAAATTTCTCATTGGTACTGAACGCTAATGTGCCAGGCTTGATAAAAATCGCTCTCTTTAGTGCGACTCCCGTGCACTTTCAGGGAGAGATCGCTCGATTGCAATTTAAGCTTGTGAATTTGAATAACACTAATTTAGCCCGCCTGAAAATGACTGTAATTCGCGTCAATGATGTCCGATTCCCGCCTGAGGAGACATTAATTTTCATGGTTGACAAGAATGGCCTAAACATCGCAACAGAAGCAACATTGATCAGTCAGCCCAATCCATTTAATCCAAGCACCACTCTCATCTTTAAAAATAATATGGCTGGTAAGGGGAAGCTGATGATCTATGATGTATTGGGAAAAGCGGTGCGCTGTTTTGATCTGGGATTTTTGCTGCCGGGCGTACATCAAGTGTTCTGGGACGGGGCGGACGACAGTGGCAACGAGCTATCCAGTGGCGTTTATTTCGCCAGATTTCAGTGCGATGCCAAGGAGAGCATAATTAAATTGATCAAGCTAAAATAACGAGGAGCAATCATGCAAAGGTGGAAGCTTGGGCGTATTTTCGTGCTCAGCGCCATCATCATTGCATGGGGGATCAATGATGGATTCGCGCAAGTCAAAGTTACAATCGCCGATGTTGCAGCGACGCCTAAAAGCACGGCCAGCGTGGCAATGTTGGTGAGCGATTTATCTAATTATGAGATCATTTCCTATCAATTTGAAATTTTGTATGATTCGCTGGTTGCTCGGGCGAAAGGGGTGGCAGTTGAAGGCACGATAACCGCGCCATGGGGCAGCCCCGCGGTCAATCTGGATAGCGCTGGCAGAATGCTCGTTGGCAATTTCGGGACGCGGCCGCTTTCGCCAGGCGATACACTGCTTAAACTCATCTTTGCGGTCGTCGGATTACCGGGCGATACGAGTACGATCATCCTAAAGGATTTTCAGTTCAACAATGGCAATCCCATGGCCCTATCGAAAAACGGGCGACTAAAAGTTCTATCGCCCAGCGGTGTGGCCCAGCCTTCGCCGATCGTACCGCGAAAAGCAATCTATCTCTCTAACTCGCCAGAGCCATTTTGCGACCGCACCACGATTCAAATGATTCAGCCTTCTCCAGGAGCAATCGATATTGAGATCTACAATGTACTTGGACAGCGGATCAAACGATTAGGAAACTTTGATTCAAATCGATCCTTGTTGGAGATCGACTGGGACGCGACCGACCAGCAAGGTGGACCAGTGCCGGCTGGCATCTATTTCTGTATGGTGAGACAATTCAATCGGATTCTGGCGGTTGATCGGATGATATTCATCAAGTGATTGAGGAGATTATGGTGCAATTACGATTTCTGATATTTGGTTTTATTTTGTCCATGATGGCAGCGATGACGCAGGCTCAGGTGCAAGTCACCTTGCCAGACACCACGGCAAATTGGAATAGCTCGGTGACCATCTCCATCCGCGTTAGCGATGTCACTGCTTATGGCATTTATTCATATGAGTTCATTTTAAATTATAATGCTCTTGTCTTAAAGCCTACGGCGGTCGATCATAATAATACGCTTGCTTCGAATTGGCAAAAACCAGAGGTGAATGATTCAACCAAAGGTGTTTTGGTTATTGGTGGCTATGGAGCGAATAAGTTAGTGGGTAATGGCCGATTGGTCAATATGACATTTCAGGTGATCGGTCAACCCGATCAGGTGAGTGATTTGACATTTAGCTATTTTGCCTTCAATGATGGTAGGCCAACGCCAACATTGTCCAATGGTCGGGTGAAAGTCATCACCAATTTAGTACCGGTAACGATAACAACCAACGTACTATCTGGCACCGAGGTCGTGGTGGACGGGAGCTCGCATGCTGCGCCCTATAATACCTATTGGGAGAAAGGCAGCAGCCATCAGATCTCTGCGCCGGATCTGCAGACCATTGGAGATAGGCGATATAATTATCAGTCATGGAGTGATCAGGGGGCGCAAACTCATACCGTCTCAGTAACCCAACCAACTACATTTACCGCAAATTATAGCACCCAGTATCTGCTGACGATCCAGACAGCCCACGGCACGCCGCAGGGGAGCGGTTGGTATAATGCAGGTGCTGTGGCCAGTTTTTCCATCGATTCATCTCTTATTGAAAATGGGGATACAAAATATTTGTTTGTTTCTTGGACTGGCAGTGGCTCAGGTTGTTATATTGGGCCGTTGCGCAAGGCATCCGTGGTCATGAATAACCCAATTGTCCAAACAGCGAATTGGTCAACTCAATATTACGTGGATATTCGCACTGATGTTGGCAAATCTTATGGAAGCGGATGGTATTCTCCAGGAGCGCTAGTGGCATTTGGCCTCGATTCCTCAACCATTATTCGATCGGATGCTCATTATCGATTCCAATCCTGGTCTGGAACTGGGCCCAATAGCTACTCCGGGACGAACCTTAGCGCCACAATCACTGTGGCTGGCCCAGTAGTCGAACAAGCAATTTGGGATAGCGAATTTTTATTGGTCACTGGTTCGCTTCCAGAGGGGGTGCTTCAAGTGCCTGGCGCTGGCTGGTACGCGAAAGGACAATCTTTTACGACTATTAAAGCCCCAGATCCATTGATTGTGAATCAGGTCAGTTATCGATTCAAGGGATGGAAAGTCAATGGGGCGATCGTCCCAGGCAATCCAGTGACGGTGGTGATGGACGGACCCAAAACAGTCATCGCTGATTACAGCAACGATATTACCGTGGTGGTAACCACCAATGTCGGATCAGGCACAAAGGTGATTGTTGATGGCGAAGAAAAAAATGCTCCATATACAGCCCAATGGATCGCAGGGACGCGACATGGCATTGGTGTCGTCAACGTTCAAAATGGTGCGCCAGGAGTCCGATATAGTTACGTCCGCTGGAGTCATGGCGGAAATCAGACCCAGGAAGTTGTCCCAACGATGAACACCACTTATATAGCTGAATTGGCGACCCAATATTATCTTGAAGTGACAGATGAACCATCTGGGATCGCGAATCCAAAAGGCACTGGTTGGTACTTGGCTGGGCAGTTGGTCATCTTGGACAGTTTGATTCAAAATAAAATTGCGGGCCAAACCAGTTATCGTTTTATTAAATGGCAAATTGATGGAGCTGATAGCCTAAAAAAATCTGTGCGGCTAATGATGAGTCAGCCGCGTCAGGCGGTGGCAGTTTATCAGAAAGGCTTTTTTATCTCAGGTAATATCACTTTTGTGGGCAGCAATCCCAAGCCATTGACCTTGGAGGTTATTGGCGCAGAAAACTTCTCAGTGCGATCGGATAGCAATGGGTATTATGTGATCGCTGGACTGGTCAATGGGGATTATACAATTCGCCCTCGTCACCCTGCCTTCAACATTGAACCGAGCCAGCGGTCTTATAAAGTCAATCGCAATTTTGAAAATGAATACTATTTTGCCTTTTATATAACTGCGATTTCATCGCCAGAAGGGCCAACTCAGTCTCCAGATCGCTTTGAATTGTATCAAAATTATCCTAATCCAGTGGCAGATGAAACCGTGATCGAATATGCTGTAAAAGGATATGTTCCGATTCGAGTCGCAGTTTATAACATCCTGGGTCAGGAGATCGCCCAACTTGTGGCAAATCGTCAGCCTGCTGGGCGCTATCGGGTGCAGTGGAATCGAACCGACAATCATGGGGCACGCGTGCCGCCGGGCATGTATTTCTATCGCATCGAAGCCCCCAATTTTGTCCAGATTCGAAAAATGATCGTGCTTTAGCTGAAAGCTCGAAACCACAGGCGGTTGATATTGGGCCTGATCTTCATTCCGTGGAAGCGCTCGTGAATGATATTTGGATTGCTCCATGTTATAGATCATGATGAGGCAAGAATTTTTAAATGAGGGGATGCTCAATTTTCCTTCCGCAAGTTTTGAACATGATCTACGGGAGCAGCGGCTGAGATTTAGGGGATTTTGATTTGTATTAAAATTGTAGCGTTCATTGTTGCTGCCTTCTATTATTCTACTATGATGAAATTGAGTTAAAAAAAGCTGTTCAAATTCTCTTTGGTTTCACCAGGGAGAATAAATAAATCGGTGTGAGATGGGGGAGCTCATCCATGTGGCACTGCGATGTTAGCAGAAGATTTGCAATCACCATTTTCGGGATGCAGTTGGTATTAGGAATCACAAATGGATATGGCCAAACTGAAATTGCAAGTCCAATGACCAAGTTGACGCCTTCTGCGGCATTTTTGGGTGAATTTTATTATGAACGGGTGGGATATTACATGGAAAATGCCGGGGATGTCAACGGAGATGGGTGCGAGGACTTCCTGATCGGTACGTTTCATAATCGGGAAAATGGATATGATGCAGGAGCGGCTTACCTGATCCTGGGTAATAGAAATAATATCTGGGGGATGAAGCAGCGATTGAGGACCGCAGACGCTCGTTTTTTGGGGAAACATGAGTATGATGCGTTCGGATATTATGTTTCAGGCAATGGCGATGCGAATGGCGATGGCTATGATGATTTTTTGATTGGCGCGCCGGCTGGTAATGAATTGGGAGGGCCCAACCCCGGGTATGCGTTTCTGTTTTTGGGAAAAGCGACAGCGGATTGGGGTTTCGATTGCGTGGCGCGGGATGCCGCTGATGCCTACTGGATGGGAAGCCATGCTTACGATCATGTGGGCCAGGCTGTTGCCATGCTCGGTGACATCAATGGTGATGGTTTTGATGATTTTCTCATCGGCGCGCCATTGAACGATGACGGTTCGGAAGAGAGCGGGAAGGCCTATTTATTTTTAGGCAAGGCCTCTGGTTGGCGACGCGGCGCTGATATTGAAGCTGCTGCAAATGCCAGTTTCATCTGTCAATATTATAAAGCGTGGGCTGGCTATACAGTTTCTTCCGCTGGGGACATGAATGGGGATGGAATGGCTGATTTTTTAATTGGTGCGCCGTTTCTCGATCGATGGGGAGGCCGAGTTTACCTGTTTTTTGGCCGAAAAAAGGCCGATTGGGGTGCCAATTTCGATCTTGACCAAGCGGATGTAATTTTCCAAGGTGAAAACTACGGCGATAAAGCTGGCTGGAGCTTGGCTTCCGCTGGGGACGTCAATGGGGATGGCCTGAGCGATATCCTGATTGGAGCCTACGGAAATGATCACCAAGCAGCCCAAGCCGGAAAGGTTTATTTGATTCTGGGCCGAAAATCGAATTGGCAGCGGATCGTTCAACTGAACGAGGCAGAGGCCTCCTGGTATGGGGAAAGAATAGATGATCAAGCTGGCTGGAGTGCGGCAAGCGTCCCAGATCTAAATTATGATGGATGCGATGAAATATTGATCGGCGCGTGGCATAATGATCAAATCGGAGACAACTGCGGCAAAGCTTATTTGATCTATGGTAAGCCGAGCGGTTGGCAAACGGATCAAAGTTTGGCTGGAGTGACAGATTATTTTGTTGGTGAATATGATGGCGATTACGCTGGCTATTGTGTGACTGGCAACGATGCCAATGGCGATGGGCTGGGAGACATCTGGATTTCTGCAGCCTATAATAGCGATAGCCAGGAGCATGCGGGAAAGGTGTATTTGTTTTTAAGCGAACGCGATCGTTACGACATCAGTGGGCAAATCCGTTATTATAGCAACGGTGAACCAGTACCAGGGGTACAAATCAATATTTTGGGAGGCACCCGAAGCTGGCTCGTAAGTGATACCAATGGACTGTTTAGCCAGATATTGCCCCACCACATAGATTATTATTTCGTCCCATGCAAAGCATCTTACAGCGATTTGAATAGTGAGACCATTATCGCCTATGATGCTGCATTGACGCTGCAAGTTGCTGTCGAAAAATTGCCTTTGGATAGTTTGCAATGGCTGGCTGCCAATGCCGATCAAGACAGCTTCATCACCGCGTATGATGCAGCATTGATCGCGCGATACGTCGTTGGCTATCGAGATTCGAACTCGGCGGTTGGAAAATGGGTCTTTTCCCCGACACAACGCACCATTCACGATCTTGCCCAGGAACACCATCGATTAGATTTTTCCGCCATTGTGGTTGGCAATGTGCATGGCGGTTGGCAGCCATTCATGGGGGACTCCCTGCCGCGAACTTTGGCGAGCCTCCCATTGCCCCAAGCACAGCGCCAGGGCAAACGGGTAATCATCCCGTTCGAGATTGAACAGCCGATGGAGTTGTCTTCGCTAGAAATTCAATTAGCCTTGCCATCCGATCGGTTTTCCGTAGTAGATGTTCAGCTTGGTTCTATGTTAAGTCGTTTTCAATGGATTTGCAATCAACAAAAAAGCCAAATCAAATTAGTGCTATATTCTGCTCATCAAACCACAGCAATCGGTGAGCTGGTCAGTTTGGTACTTGAACCGGACAACGATAGCCCTGATTTCGATCATGTTGAATTGATAAAGTATCAAATCAATGACTTCCCTTCGGTTCGAGGCATGATTGAGCTTAGATCCCCGATTGAGCCCATGTCACCAAAAAATTTCGCTCTGCACCAGAACTACCCTAATCCATTCAATTCTGAAACAGCGATTCGACTATCTGTCTCTCGGAATTGTAAGATTCATTTGGCCATCTATAATTTGCGGGGCGATTTGGTGCGGCTACTGGAAGATAAGTCCCTAGCGCCAGGCAATTACCAGTTTGTCTGGAATGGAAGGGATCAAAATCAGATTCCACTTGCTTCTGGAGTCTATCTATGCCGGGCAATTGCAGGACAAGAACTACAGACGGTGAAACTCATAATGATTAAATAGCCAGATGTCGCCGGGCAAAAGAAGATATTTCCTGAATTCTATGGGAAAACACTTAAAAGTATGATATCTGGAAAAATTTTGGTTCGTAACTTAACTTGAGGATCGCATCATGTATGGCAGCAGAATTCTTATGATACTGTTATTTTGGGCTACCATAGCAGCGCCGCTATTGGCTGAAGTAACAGTGACTATTCCTGACACAACGGCGTATCCAGAAGATACTTTATTTGTTCCAATCAAATTATCCGACGTGACTGGTCTGGAAGTCTATTCCTATGAGTTTCGGATGAAATTTGATCCCAAAGTTGTTCAATTCATCCGCGTAGACTCGACCAAAACCCTGACTGAGACGTGGGGCAAAACCTGGCTCAATACCGAATCGGTCGGGGAAATCAGGGTGGGAAATTACAACGTGACGCCCCTCCAAAATGCTGGAGTGCTGATTTATCTTGGTTTTAAGATGTTGGGCAAAATTGATGATTCGAGCCAATTTGTCGCCCAGGATTTTACCTTTAATGCGGGTCAACCAACAGTCGAACTCAAAAATGGGTCGGTGAAAATCCTGCATCCTCCTATCAGCGTTCGATTTCGGTCCAATGTGGCAGTGACCATCAAAATTCTGCTCGACAGCCATGAAAAGAAGCTGCCCTTCGATACGAGCTGGGCATATGGCTCAAGTCATACGATCGGGACAATTTCTCCGCAGTACTTCTCTTCTGATACGCGTTATAGCTTTCAAAGCTGGAGCGATGGAAAAACAATGTCTCATACCGTTAGCCCAATTTCGGACACCACTTTTACGCTGTTCATGGATGAGGAATTCTTGCTAACGCTCCAATCGAGATATGGGACTCCGACCGGGGGAGGCTGGTACCTCCGCGGCAAAAACGCGACCTTTTCTGTCGATTCGGTGGCGCAACAAACCGATAGCACCCGCTACGTCTTTGCTCAATGGTCAGGGGTCGGAGCGAGCAGCTATAGCGGAACGCAACGCACAGTCACGATTATCATGAACAGCCCGGTAATAGAGAGCGCCCAATGGACTCAACAGTATTATTTAGCCATTCGATCGAATATTGGAACTCCGATTGGCCAAGGATGGCATAACCAGGGCGACGCGGTTACGATATCCATCGATTCTTTGGTTACGCCCATTGCTGGCACCCGCTATATTTTCAGTTCCTGGACAGGAATCGGATCTGGCAGTTACACCGGTGCTCAGCGGAAAGTATCGGTGACCATGCTCGCACCAATCGTTCAAAAAGCCAATTGGCAAACCGAGCATTACTTGAAAATCAAATCCTCACCAGAACAGATCGTTCAGTTCAAACAATCTGGCTGGTATGCGAAGAACAGTCTGGTATCGACCGATAAAGCGTTAGAAAGTGTAAGTTCTCCAGGAATAATTTATCGTTTCAAGCAATGGAAACTGGATCAGAAAGAGCTACCTGGGAATCCAATTCAAGTCACCATGGATACGTCGCACATAGCGGAAGCAGTCTACCAAATTGATAGCGTTTTGGTGAATATCACCACCTCCATTGGCACGGGCAGTTTCATTACCGTGGATGGCAATCGACATCCAGTGCCATATTGGGATTGGTGGCAATTTCAGTCGAGGCATCATATCGACATCGATTCCATTCAACTGGCAGCGAATCAGAAAACGCGATACGTATTCAAATCATGGAGTGATCGAGGGGCGCGAAATCATACTGTAGTCGCAGATACGGGGTTTCAATTAATTGCTGCTCTGGCTAGTCAGCACTTGCTCCGGATTGATACTCATCCTCCAGGGCTCATTCAATTTGCCGAAAATGGCTGGTATGATCAGGGGAGTTCGGTCAACATCCCGGCGGTTCCTTTGCAGTTCGATATCGGTCAGGAGAAGTTGAATTTTAAAGGATGGTACCTGGATCGACATTGGATCGGCGGGGAGCTCCGTCAAATTTTAATGGATCGACCCCATTCAGCCATTGCAGCTTACAAAGAGCTCCTATCAGTTAAAGGAAAAATTTTGAATCGCCGCGGTCAAATAGTGCCAAACATCAAAGTAATACTTTCTGGGGCTGCAGACGATACGGTGATCGTTGCAGATGGTGAATATGCGTTCGAAATGCTTTCTGTGGGAGTTTATCAGATTGCGCCGCAATCTGCTGGTTTTTGTTTCGAACCACCTGCGCGATCCTATCTGCCTTTATCCGAAAGCCTCTTCGAACAAAATTTTATTGCTATCGATACCTTAAAACCCCAGGTCCAGCTCATTTATCCCAATGGAGGGGAACGGCTGGTGGCAGCCTCGACTGATACCATCAAATGGCTGGCAGCCGACAATTTTGGGATCGATTCGATCCGCATAGATTTAAGCAGCGATCATGGGCAATCCTGGTTGAATATCATCAAATTCGATAGCTCAAAATTTTCAAGCTATGCCTGGACCATTCCGAATCTTTCCAGCGATCGTTGTCTCCTTCGCATCACGGTAAAAGATTTTGACACGAATGAGGCAGAAGACCTCAGCGATGGGATGTTTACCATCACGCCTAAATCGGCAGTGAATGATGACGGGAGCCTTGTGATACCCACAACCTTTGCGGTACACCAAAATTATCCCAATCCATTCAACAATGCAACTCAAATTCGCTTCCAACTGCCTGTTGCAGCTCAGGTTCAGATCAAAATTTTTAACACGAAGGGTCAAATGGTTGCTACCATAGTCGATCGAAATTTTGATGCTGGGTATCATCAAATTGATTGGAATGGGAGAGATCAATTTGGTCATGAGCTGTCATCGGGTATTTATTTCTATCAGATCCAAGCTGGGGAACAGGTTGTGATGCGCAGAATGGTATTATTACGCTGAGAGATGCCCTTAATTTTTGCTGAGCAATTGAATTGCAACTTTTGATTCCTATAGCGCAACTGCATCGATTCGAGTGAATCGGCAAAGAGCCGCTCTATGTAAGATATGAGCGGCTTCTTTGTTTCTATTCACCAAATATAAAAGGGATTGAACCGCCGATTCATTAGTGGCTGCTGTACCTCATAAAAATATCAAATATGGCAATTTTCTGCTTGCCTTTTAATGAAAAAATGCTATTTTCTAAATGAAATCACTATCGATGTTACTGCTCCGAGAAATTGTATCCTTCTTGAAATTGTTTGGACCAACTGCTGTATCATCCAGTAACTGGGGATAAAAATAATCCCATGAATCCCAAAACGAAATATGGCAGCTTTATTAATCACCCCAACGCTGCCATTCAATTTTAACTGGGAGGGCCAATCCATGAAAACTATCAAACACAAGCTAATTGGACTCGGGTTAATGATATTTGTATGCGTTCGTGCAATGGCTCAGACGGTAGAGGTATCAATCCCCGACCTGTCGGACAGCGCTGGTGCTGTGGTCAAGGTGCCAATTATGGTGAACGATGTGACTGGGTTGGGCGTGCTTTCTTATATGTGTGCCCTGACATTTGACCAGCGAGTATTAGATGCGAGAGGATATATCATTGCTGGTACACTTTCTGACGGCTGGGCCGCGTTTTTTGCCGATAGTTTAGGGAAAGCTCGGTTGGCGGCCGCAGGAACGAACGTAGCGGTTGGCAGCGGCGTGCTGGCCTATATTCAATTCGAGGTTGTTGGTGCCCCTGGGAGCAGGACCAATCTGGTTCTGACGGATTTCGTGTTTAATGAAGGATTTCCTCAGGCAACACTTCGCAACGGTTCATTCGAAGTGAGAGCCGTGAAAAACCGTCCGCCGAAGGCCGATGCCGGGGCTGATATTCTTGGGGTTCAGGCTGCCAGTTACGTGAAATTGGATGGTTCAAAATCATCTGATCCAGATGGCGATTCTCTGCGCTATTATTGGAGCAGCGCCAATCCTGACGTCATTATTGACACCTCGCCAGAAAATCCAGTCGCTGGTTTCCGTCCCCTGGAGATCGGTGAATACAAATTTCATTTAAAGGTAAGTGATGGTCGTGAGGAGAGCGCGCCAGATAGTGTCGTTGTCTCTGTAACGATCGAAGCGCCAGCGCCATTGGGCTATCGATTTGTGGATAACTTCGCGCAGCTCTTGGGGGCGCAGGGTGTTGTTGTGGATCCTGAAGGCAAAATATGGTCCGGCTCATATTATACAAGCCCCAGCTCTTATGTCCGGGTCTGGAATTCAGATGGAACTGTTCCCGAATGGGCGCCAGTCAAATCTGGCCGCGTCGGGAATGATGTGGTGAGCACCATGGGTAATTGCTATGGTTTAGCCATCGACAAAGAAGGGAATGTCTATTACAGCAATGCCACCGAGCATGTTGTGCTGAAGTTCGACTATCAGACTGGTGCGCCTCTGGGCGGGATTCGATTGTCCAAAGGGAGTCCCACAATGGGAGTCGACCATAACGGTTACCTTTATGTAGGGACCGTAGTCGGCGATACCGTATGGATTTATGATAAAGATTTTCATTTGATCAATCGGGTTTATGTGGAATATATCGGCCGGGAGGTGGAGGTCGCTCCCGATGGGAGCGTCATCTATGTGGGGCAGTTCGATGGCACCGTAAGACGATTTCAGGGCAGCCCGACGACTGGCTATCACCGCATCGAAGATCTTCCTGGACCATTTACAACTGCCGATGGGCCAGGGGTGACGAGCGATATCGGATTCGATATGCATGGTCGTCTTTGGGTGACCGAAGAACATACAACCTACCCTCAGCGCGATTTCATTCACATTTACAGCCCAGATCTCAAATTTCGCGAGAGCTTTACATATTCCGATGATCATCCCTGGGATCGGCCGCGCGGGGTGGGATTCGATCATAATTTAGGAGATTCGCTGATCTATATTGTGGATTTTGAGGCCAAAAATCCGTTCATCCAGCGCTGGGCGATCCCTGGCACCGAGCTCCCCCCAATATTTCATACCATTCGACAAGTGGCTGAGGTGGATGATAATGGATTTCCATCTTTATCGAACAAAAACGTCAAGGTTCGCGGCATCGTGACCGTGGCTGGGGAATTCGGGCCCTCTGGGCCGTCGTACCTTCAAGACGCAGCCGACAGTGCTGGCGTCGCTATCTACGATGCACGATCAATTCTGCCAGATTCTGTGAAAATAGGCGATGAAATCATGGTGGTAGGTAAAGTTGGTTTCTACAATGGGCTCACCGAAATCGATCCTGTCAAAGATTTTCGCATCCTATCGTCTGGGCATACCATCGTACCACGAAAAATCACTTGCGCCGATTTAGCTGAACGGGTTGGCGAGCGGTTTCAATCGCAATTGGTCATTATCGAACAGGTCCATACTAATGTGACGGTTTTTCCCAGCAACCAGAATGTCACCATTAGCGATCGGACCGGATTCGCTGTCATGAGGATCGATAAAGACACCGATATTCCTGGGGCTGAGGTTCGGGCAGACTCGTTCAGTGTGGTGGGCGTGATCACGCAATACGATCCGCAATCTCCCTACTGGGGAGGATATCAAATTATGCCGCGCTCCCGGCGCGATTTGGCCAAAGCGACGAATATTCAAATGCTCAGCGAACAATCTGTGCCGAAGCAATTCGCTCTGTATCAAAATTATCCCAATCCATTTAATGCCCAGACGATGATCAAATATGATCTGCCAAAAGATTGTCGCGCGACTCTGGAAATATTCAACGTACTGGGACAAAAGGTGAGAACCCTGGTTGATGGCTACCAGAAAGCCGGGACGAAAAGCGCATATTGGGACGGCCAAAATCAGAATGGTCATCGCGCCGCTGCTGGAACATACATTTATCTGCTAAGTGCTGGAGATTTTCAGCGATCGAGACGAATGATTTTGCTTCCATGATCAGAGGTCTCAAGCCCCATCGCCTGACCTGATGGGGCTTATTTTTCTCAGTGAAAAGGCTGGCTCGAAATCTATTTCAAATAAATTGGACATCAATCCAGCCGTGCGAAGATATTTTTTCCAGCCAACACTTGGCTGAATTTCTCATCCATTTAGTTTGAGCGTGTGCCTGCTTTTGTTCTGTCTAAATTAATCGTTAAAAATTAAAATTGATTTTGAGGTTGTGGTGCGTTGAAACATTCGCTTGGTCGGAAAAGATGCAACCTCGGTTTTGAAACGGCTATAATTCATCATGATGGAGCTACATTTCCACATTTTCGCATGATGGTCCTCGGGCCAAACCTATTTTCCTCGCTTCAATCAAAGTAAAAGCGCATGCCGATGGCCGCATTCATATTGAAATCCGTGGCTGGAATCAATTCGAGTATCGGGACAATTTCGATGAAAAGGTCGAGCGGGGCCTTGGCGAACTGGTAATTCAAGCCCAACGGAAAGCGGACGCCCAGCAGGCTTTCGAGCTCCAATTTAAGTCTCCCGCCGATGCCATAATAGACAGGGAGTTTCCCTTCGCTGACTTTGATCAAATGATAATCATGGAACAGAAAATCACCGTGGAGGTGAAAAGCATCTTCTCGGCCAAATGACCATGCCAATGCCCCATCCAGCGCTGTTGTCCGACCCGTCCAAAGTTTCGCCGACAAGCCCGTGGGCTCTCCCAAGATGACACCAATACCGAACACTCGTTGATTCTTTGCCCTTGCGATCAGGGGCAGAAGTGTCACAATCAGCATCAAGCAGAACGAATAAATCAACCTTCGTTTCATCATCGAATCTCCTCCTAATTCATTCCAATCCAATTCCGAACTCATTTTCAAAAACGAATAATGGTTTTATTATCTATTCGCATTTTTCACAGTCAAGGCAATACTAGATGAGTCGTAACCAGTCAATTCCACATAACCATGGCCATTGATCTGATCTCCCGAGGCGAAGCCTTCGATTTTCACTGCACCCTCCCAATAGCGGATTGAAAGTTTCAATTCCTGATCTGCGATAAAAGGCGTGATCACCAGACCTAATTGATGCTTCGGGATTTGAAGCCGCCAGCGCGATGGATAGCGACTGCCGTGAGGACTGGTCCAATGCTCGAGCACATTCAATTGGACATCTGATGGATTTAGCTCTTGACATATTCCGTTTTTATCGATCCAACTGCCACGGCTGAAGGGTCTAATAGATTCGTCTCGATTTCTAATCTGGTAATACATCACCTCGCGTCCGTCGGATAATTGGAGGGCGAACCAATCCCATCCTACTTGATCTGGCCCCAAGGCGCTAGTGCTCCACTCCCGATCGAGCCATGCCTCGCCCGTCACCTCAAAAAGCTGGCCTTTGACCCGAATTTGCCCGTCGGCCGACATCCGCGGGAGCGAATAATAGTAAGAGGCATTTCCTGGTTCAATTCCCTTGGGGCTCAAGCCTCGATCCCCATGTAACGCGACTGGCTTAAGGATGCTGAGCTCTAACTCGAGGGCAACAACCGCTTCAGCCGCCTGAATCTTCATGGTTGGAAAAGCGATCAGGCTATCCACTTCAATCGCACTCACGTACCAATCTTCGACCCAAACCTTAAAGGGTATTCCCTGAGCACCGGCCAAGCGATTTGCACCGCGACTGAACCGTTCAAAGGCATAGAATTTTTTCTCTGCCACATCGGTAATGGCAAAATGGGCCATGTAGATCTGATTGGTTGCCCAGGCAGAAGGGCGCGATGGGGACTTCGGCGCAATAGCGAAACGGAATATGGTGAATTGAAAGCCAAAATGTCGACCATTGATCGCTGTCAAATTTCCAGTATAGTACCACCATTCAGTTTGAAATTCAGGATGCGGTCCATGGTCTTGGGGAAAAATGAACGGCCGTGGTGCAAACGCTTGCGCATAGCCATCGGAATTCGGACGAGACATGAGATCAGTAACCAACAGCCCAGATTGGCCGTGCTGCAATTTCGCCTGCTTCTGGAAGATTAAGAAACTAACGATTGCTACTGCAACGGTTCCAACGAAAATCGAGATCAGCCTTATCATAAATCGTATCAATAGATGCTTGTCAACAAAATATGCTTCGTTCAGTTTCTGCAGATGAGGATAGCCTATTTTACCACTTGAATTACCACCCGTTCCAGGTTCAAGCTTATCATCATATCAAATTCGGATGAAAAAAATCACTTCGATTTTGTCCTATTTGAGCTATTCCCAAAGCGATTTGAGCAGAGAAAATCATCTAAAAATCTAACAAAGTGCAAAAACAGTTTGGATCAAGCCTAATTTGTCAGATGCATATTTTTTTCAAACGCATTTTAATTTATACCATTTCGTCAAATTATCTTCATTCACCTTACGTGTCATTTCGAGCAGAGCGAGAAATTTGTTTATTCCGAATCTATTTACCCATGGAGATTCCTCAGTTCGCTTCGCTCCATTCAAAATGAGACATCGTTTTCTAATCTGACTGAGTAGTATTAGCTAATGCTACAAAATGCGAAATTCACCCAAATTGTCTCATTCTTCCGAATGCAGGAGCCCTAAATCAAATAAAGCCGAAGATTCCTGTCCACCAGCCTGACTTTCGCGTCAACTGAAGGGAAGGAATCGGGAAAGATTATCCTGGCTAGCATCAGCCCGCTGGTCATTAGAATCAACTTCAGCTCAAAAAATGTTAAAACCGTTAAAACGGATTTAGCGATACAAGTTTGTTATTAATGATCGAAATCATTTGGGCGTTTATGACAAATTAACTATAGTTGCTGATCGCTTCAGCAGTGTTTGAAAAAATATCCTATGCAGATGCCAAATAGCCAGTTGGCGGATCGATCAGAATGACATGGCGCTCTTAATAGCGATTATGGCGAGCTGGCAAACGGCACGAAAAGATCTCCTATTTTTGACATTTTGCAAAAAGAACGAGTTCTCTGATTCAAGTGCTTTCATCAATGTGAATTCATTAACCAATCGCTCTCACGAAGTACTTTGATTATTGTCTCACTCCTCTCTTAGCGCCTGTGCTGGCGAGGTGCGTGCCATTTTGAGAGCGGGGTAGATGCCCGCAAGCAACGCCGCAAAGATGGCCAGAAGCATGGCCTGAAGCAATAGTTGCGGCAAAATTTCGAATTGGATGCTCCAACCAAAAGATCGCTCATTTACAACTTTAATGAGCACCATGGCGAGAATGTTTCCAATGGGCATGGCGATGAAACCGGCCATGAATCCCATCATGCTGGTCTGCAAAATCACCATGAGCCAGAGTTGTCTGGGGGTGAGCCCAATGGCACGCAATACACCGAATTCTCGGGCTCGTTCCAAATGAATGGCCATGAGGGCACTGAGCACACCGATGAATGCGACGATAATCGCTAATCCTTGCAGGACGTTGGTGATCAAAAATGTCCGATCGAACACCTCGACCGAGATATTCAAGAGCGAACGATTGGATTGGATGATAACCTCATCCTCAGGCTGAAGCAAAGAGCGAATCTGAGCGATCAGTCGGTCGATATCTGTGCCAGGAAATGCATAGACCAGAATCCCAGACAGCTGGTCGTCCTCCCAATATTTGCGATAAGTGTGATGGGCAATTGAAAAGAGCCCCTGATCTGTGCCGTAATCATAATATATCCCAGCGATCTGAAATTTGTGTTCGCCCCGATCGGTGGGCAAAGCAAACCAGTCACCCACTTGAAGATGGTGTCGGTAAGCAAACGGTTCAGAAATAATGGCTGCCTCCTCATTTTGATAAGCATTCCATACCTGCATTGGATCGCCAGCTTTGAAGCTGAAATTTCGATATCGATGGGCTCCTATTTTAGCGGTGAAAAGTACGATATTTCCATGTGATGTATTAATATGCCTCTCGCGG
Source organism: candidate division KSB1 bacterium (assembly GCA_034506395.1). Classification (NCBI taxonomy): domain Bacteria; kingdom Pseudomonadati; species Candidatus Zhuqueibacterota bacterium. The sequence continues at coordinate 79,999 of JAPDPQ010000002.1, forward strand.
TAATAATTGACATATTGGACCTGGGGTAACTGGGCAATCTTGTCGCAGAGGATTGGGTCAAGATCGCCATATGCCTGGGTGGCGATGAGGCGCGGCGCGGCGATATAGATATCTGCTGATAAGATATGTTCTAGCCAATTGATCACAGTCGATCTGAAATTCTGGATCATCGTTCCTACCCCGATGGTAGTGGCGACTGCGATGCTGAGCGCGGCGAGGGCGACGGCAGTTCGGCTCATCTGGGAAATGATTGCTCTGAGAGATATGCGGCCGAAAAATCCCAGCAGCCTACCAAAAATTGGCGTAAAACCGCGCACCAACAGGATCATAATTGCAGGGGTGAGCAACGCCATCCCTAACACCAGAGGGACTATGCCGGCGTAGCTCAGCAAAACATGTCGGCTGGGGATAAATAGGATCGCCGATCCGATGGTGATGAATAAGATGGCCAGCCTGGTGAGGGTCGGGGTCTTTTTTTGCAATTGGGATTCTAAAGCCGACCGGCGCATGACCACATTCACTGGGGCTAAAGTTGCCTCGCGGGCGGGCTGAAGCGCTGCACCAAGCGTTGCGATGATCCCTAAGATTAGACCTTTGATGAGGCTCGAGATCGGCAGATCCACTGAAGTGACTGAGAGCACAAAATACAAGTCATTGATGCTCTGGGTGACCAATCGAACCATGCTGCGGCCCAGCACGACTCCAACGATCAAGCCCAACACTGTCCCAATCACTCCAACCAGAAATGCCTCGGCCAAGATCAGATGGAAGATCTCTTTACGTGTGACGCCGATGGAACGAATTAACCCAAGGTAGGTTCTTCGCTGCACGACCGAAAAGGTCATGGTATTGTAGATCAGAAACGTTCCGACAATGAGGGCTAACAGACTTAGCGCGGTGAGATTCAGGTTGAAGGCGCTGACCATTTGGGTTGCCGTTTGTGTCCGAGTTTCTGATGGCAGAATCTGGGCACCCAGCGGAAGAGCCCTGCTGATCTTTTTCAATACTGAATCCTGATCAACAATAAGCTCAATGCGGCTGAGCATTCCAGTCATGCCCAATAATTCCTGAGCAGTAGCGATATCAGATAAAATTAAGTTTTCCCAACTTTCTTGCTGGTGTTGATCTGCTGGGGTGACGACGCCAGAGATCACAGCCGATTTTTTTGCGCTGCCAACGCGGATCTGCAGCGTATCCCCTCTTTTCACTTTGAATTCCTTTGCTAACTGATCGGAAATCAACACTGCTCCAGAAGTCGTTAGCAATGAGATCAATTGGGTTTGCAATGGATTGGTGCCTAAGATAAAGTGGGGTCGAAAAGGGGGCTCGGCAAAGGGATCAATGCCAAGGAATCGCATTGGCCGGGGAGGATTATTGCCGATGACAACAAATTGTTCAATAATGGGAGCAATTGGTCGAATTCTCAGATCGATTCTCAGCCGAGTGTAAAGTGTATCAGGCAGTCCTATGCCGGCGGCGACGATTTGATGGGTTGCGTTGCCGGTAATTGTTTGCATCGAGATTTCGAAGGCACGTTTGGCGCTGCGGTTCGCCACATCGACCGAAACCACCACGGCAACACCGAGGATAATACCCACCACCGATAAAGCTACCTGCCAGGGATGACGAACATAATATCGCAGGCTGGAGCGCAATAAAATGTTGTTATTAAGCGGATGCATAACTATTAAAATGAACCAAGATGATTTTAAAGAAAAAACATTATATCGCTATAATGATCCTGCGCACAGATCCATTTGCCAAGACTAAGCGAACGACAAAGAAGGACTCTCCACCAGCTTGCCTTCTCGGATCGAAAAAATTCGATCGGCCATACCGATCAATTCGCGACTATGGGTTGCCATAATCAGAGTTTTTTGTTGCCGGCGCACCAATTTATCTAAAAGGGCGATCACCTGTGCGCCTGTTTCATAATCGAGATTGCCTGTGGGTTCATCAGCTAAAATGATGTCAGGATCATGAATGAGCGCTCGGGCAATGGCGACGCGTTGTTGCTCGCCCCCGGAAAGGCGATCTGGATAGCTTTTTGCGCGAGCTGGCAAACCGACATCTTCCAGCATTGCAATTACCCGTTCCCTGGCCAATCGTCCATTTTGCCCGTTCAATTCCAATGGCAATAGCAAATTTTCTTCCACGGTCAGCGTGGGGATCAAGTTGAAAAATTGAAAAATGAACCCAATATGTGCGCGTCGAAATAGCGTACGCTGTTGCTCGGGAAGTCGATTAAGGCTTTGATTCCTCAAAATTACTTCCCCTGATGTGGGCAGATCGATCCCGCTGATCAAATTGAGCAGTGTGGATTTGCCAGATCCGCTTTTGCCGAGCAAGATGATCAATTCCCCAGCTCGAATCGTGCAATTGACGTCATTGAGCACCGTTCGCTCGCAATCGACCTCGCGATAGATTTTGGTCAATTCTCGCAATTCAATGATACTGGATTCGAATGGCTGTTCTAAAAATCGTCGCATAGTTCTCCTTTTCAGAATTAAAGATGGGAAAACGATCAGATACGATGAAAGTTCCCAATCCACCAGAATGCTTAGGAAGGCTAAGGAATGGATATTGTATCTTGTGAACATATAGGAAGTAGTACCGAGCTAATCAACCAATTGGGTAGCAGATTGGATCTATCAATGATTTTAAGAAGGAAAAGGATCAATCTGCGATTGGAGGCGAATAAAAGCTGCAAATGAGACAGAGAGGATTCTGCGGTTGTTGAATGAGCGCGGCAAATTATTGAGTCATATTTGATGATTTCCCGCTTAAAATTCAGGTTGCCCAATGCGGGCCAAAGAAGGGAAACGGACAACCTGAATTCAATGTCGCGAGAAGAGCAGGAGCATGAAAATTCAATAATCGGACGCGATACTTAGTTTACTTGATAGAGCTCGGGGCGACGATGTTGAAAGATTGGCATCTTGTTGCGCACTGCCATCAGATTATCGCGGTTGATTTCGCCGATCAAAAGGGCTTCGCGATCCTCGGCGGCTGATGCGACAATCACGCCATAGGGATCGATGATGCGGCTGGAACCACAAAATGTTACCATCCCGTCGTTTCCAACCCGATTGGCGGCAATGAGATAAACTTGATTTTCTATCGCCCGAGCCCGGGTCAAGATATCCCAGTGGCCAACCCGAGGAAACGGCCAGGCAGAGCATAGCACCAGAACCTCTGCCCCTTTCAGCACCAATGATCGGCTGAGCTCTGGAAATCGAAGATCGTAACAGATCATGAATCCCCACGTCATACTGCCGATAGTAAAAAGCGATAGCGAATCGCCTGGTGAGATACAGCTATCTTCATCCAGCGGCGGATAAGCAGCCAAATGGGCTTTACGATATTTGCCAATAAATTCTCCTCGAGGACCAAAAGCGGCGATGGAATTGTAAATTCGTTCGCCTTCTTTTTCCGATATCCCAGCGATGACATGAATTTTGTGCTGTTCGGCAATGTTTTGGATGGTTTGAAATGGCGCATCATTCCAGGAGGATGCCTTTTCCCGAACCACTGACATTTCATACCCTGTATCAACCATTTCGGGGAAGACGATAACGTGACATCCTTTTTCGGCAGCATTTTGGGTAAGAGCGGCGATCTGCTCTAAATTGGACAGCGGATCTCCGAGCGAACATTTGATCTGAGCTACGGCAATTCTCATGATTGATTTCTCCTGTTTATGATCGAAGCGATCTCTATAAAGTTATGCAATTCCGCACTCAATAACAAGCATTAATTTTTTTCCTCAAGAAATTTGCCTTGATTTTTAGACTCTATTTATTTATTTTGGACTAAAAATCGAGCCACAAAAAATCAATCTGCGCAATTCATATCGAATTGCGCCTAAAAAGATTCATTATCAGCCAGCACAAAAGAGTCGATCAGCATTTCAGATCATTTTTATTGAATCTGATTGTGATGCTGAATTCTAAAAAATATGTTGGAGTGGGCGGATAAGCTTCTCGTCGGTTGATTGACTTTAAAATTGATTTAGTAGGAAATTTTTGCATTCGCAGCAGTGGCATTGTTTTTTTGCTCTTGGTTTCATATCAGAAATGGGTAGATATTCGAACCGTAGTAAAACCTATAAGGGATGTGATGAGTGATGGACAATGAGCAATACAAGGGCTATCGGGGACCAGCGCTGAGTACTTTGAAGAATTTTTCGGTTCAGGTATGGAGTGATGTGGAGGTAGAAACAACACGTGGGGAGTTTAAAGGAATTATTTTGCCACGGTCCGAGACCGCTGATGATCGGCATATCGTATTGAAATTGCGCAATGGTTATAATGTTGGTTTAGCGGTTGATACAATCACTGGAATGCGACAAACCGGGTATAAAAAGGCGAACTATAAAATTCCTGAAAAACAATTTCCGTACGATCCCAAAAAACCGCGGGTAAAATTGTTTGGCACTGGGGGGACCATTGCCAGTCGGCTGGATTATCGCACTGGCGCGGTAATCCCGGCGTTTTCACCTGGTGAACTGTACGGTTCGGTGCCTGAGTTAGCGGATATTTGTAACCTCGAGACCGAAAAACTTTATGGGGTATTCAGTGAAAACATGGGGCCTGAGCAATGGATTGGGACTGCGACGGCCATTGGACGGGAAATTGAAAAAGGGGTGAGCGGCATAGTGATTGGTCATGGGACTGATACGATGCATCACACTGCAGCGATCCTTTCATTTATGGTGCAAAACTCGCCGGTGCCAATCGTTATGGTGGGTTCGCAGCGCTCCAGCGATCGGCCTTCTTCGGATGCGGCGATCAATCTAATTAATGCGACGAAAACCGCGGCCGAAAGCGATATTGCTGAAGTGATGGTTTGCATGTTCGGGCCAACCAGTGATCAATATGATTTATTGCATCGAGGGACGCGAGTGCGTAAGATGCATTCCAGTTATAGATCCACTTTTCGCACCATCGGAGATATTCCGCTGGCCATGGTCAGCCGTGATTGGATCATCCCATTGCGAAACGATTACAAACGCCGTCGAAACGATAGAAACGTGGTTATCAATACTGCTTTCGAAGAAATGGTCTCTATCGTCTATTATTATCCCAATATGCGGCCCGATATCATTGAATCGTTGATCGACAACAATTACAAGGGCATCATTATAGCTGGGACTGGCTTGGGGCATGTGAATAAGCCGCTCTATCCCGCTCTTAAAAAAGCCCACCAAAAGGGTATAGCCATGTTTATGACAGTTCAAACTCTTTGGGGCTACGTCCAAATGTATGTCTATGACACCGGCCGCGACATCATGGAGTTGGGGGTGATTCCCGCAGCTAATATGTTGCCCGAGGTCGCCTATGTGAAATTGGGCTGGACATTGGGACAAACGACCGATCTGGAAAAAGTCAAGGAGATTATGCTGACCCCCATTGCAGGAGAAATTACGGAGCGCGAACCGCATAACGGCTATTTGATTTATCAAGGCGGAATCCCTGAGGTCGAGGAGTTCATCAGCAAATATTGGAAATAGCTCTCAAGCCGATGAAAGGCCCATTATTGATTGCGGACAGTTTCTGGGATCAAAGAACGAAGCAAGTAAAATTTTTCGGAGTTTTGGTAATCTGAATCCGAATAAATTTGAAAATGAATGACGGAAAGGATATTTATCCTGACGAGATGAAAAATTTTTTGTGAAGAAATCGTTGACAAAATATTTCTTATTTGGGAATGCCCTAATAGTTTTTTTCCAATATCATCATCTTATATTCATCCCGAAACCCCAGCCGTTTCAACAGGCCAGCGATCTCTGATGTCCTCACTGGTTGCCGGTCATAGAATTCGACTTTTATGGCGCGGATCCTGCGCCACCCTGCTGGATCATCCAATAATTGAGGGAGTAATGCAATAATAGTCTCCAAATCATTTGAAGACAGCTCCCGCAATGGGGTCAATTGTGCACCTTTAGATTCAATCGCCATTATTGGCAGACCAGCTTTGATGATCAAATAATTGTTTGGATGACGGAGCAATCGCCAATCTGGTTGCCGAGGATGGATGACGGGAAGGGGTGATGCTGCTCCATAGAGATTGGCTGGATCACAGCTATTGATTAAGATCGGGCGCTCGTCGCCTTCTATCTCGGCAGATGGCCTGTGAGTTAAGTATATGAGTGCATCGGCAGCTTTCGGCAACGCGAACTGCAAGCCAGAAAAACTTTTGACGAAGTAGCCACGTCGGATTTCGCCGCGCCATTCTAATCGCACCAATGCCTCATAAATTGACCGCCAAGGAATTGGCCAGCGCTCTAGATCATAAATCTCCCGGCAGATGAGACCATAACGTCGGAGGATCTGATTGATCAAAGCCTCAATTTGATCCCCGGTCACGTTCTCGGGGCTCATCATTGCTGGCAATTGCCACCATCGGCCAGCACCAGGCAGCGGTCGATAGCGCTCATGGCGCCGATAATGACGATAACTAAGTCTTATTCCAGTCGTTTCGATCACTTGTTCAAGTGAGTAAGTTGGTTTATCGGCACGGATAACGGCGAAGCTATCATTGCTGACTTCACCCCGCCAGATCAATTCCCAGAGACCCGCCGCACAAGCAGACGGCGGTAACCCGGTTGCTAACGATAGATCATTCACAAAGCATGCGCCTTGGGTCTGGAGCGCGCTTCGAAGTTTCTCAATCAATTCTTCTGCACTATTGTCCTTTGCCTGGGGAATTGCATCCTTAAATCGGTATCGAAAATACGAGAGATCGCTTCGAAACGCAAATGCGATATCTCCCTTATTGCTTGTCGAAGAAGATGAGCCATACCAGGTGATCTCGCCTTGCCGACACAATTCATCCAGCCATGCGGGCTGATAAACTTCCATTCTTTTGGCGAATATTTCTGTCTCCCAGAGCTCTGCTGGCAAGCGTAAACCTTGGAATTGTTCGATCAATTGCAACAGCCCTTGCAAACCAAAGCATTTTGTTTCTGGCGTTCGATGTTGCCAGCGCAATAGCCATTGCACATATTGGGTCACGTCGCAGGGTTGAACCTGGTGACGTTGCTGGCGCAACGTCAGGCGTCGTGCTTGTGCAACGGTTTCGCTTGTCGCCCATTGAAGCTGATCCTCAGATTCACCGATCTTCAGCGCAACATATTTTCCAGCTGCTTTTTGTTCCTCGAGCCACTGTTCCACCATCGGCCGATCGATTGGGTAACGGGCAACCATATCGGCGAGCGGGACTCCAGCATGATTGGCAACGTAGCGCTCAAGGATCAACTTTTGGGCCTCAGCTTGAGGCCGGCTTTGAGACGCGATTTCTGCTGGTAAGATCTCATCGGATGGCAAGGATTCAAGTTCATCATCGCCCAATTTGAAATAAATTTTTTGGAAGCTCCTGGGGGAAGTCACAGGGGCATTTGGATCTGCGAAGGCTGACCGATATAAAGGGAAATCCTCTGGGGCGATCCACCGCCAATTTTGATGAACTCCGTCGATGAAGACGCAGAACGCTCGTCGCTCTGCCACTAAGGTTTGCATTAGCGATTTCGCATCCCCAGCAACTCGTTGTTCGATCTCTTCTTCAGTTAAATCACCAATCCGATGGAGCAGATCGACCAGTTCACTTGCAGTCCTGGCGCGATAGCCATCGGCTCGACCTTGCATTCGCTGCTCGATCTCATTGATGGCGTCTTGATGCAGTAGCAGATGCACCGCTTCAGATGATGTCAATTCTTCAATAAAGTCCTTCTCAACCGCGATGTCGCTGGTATCGCTTGGTTTCGGCTCATCGTATTCATACATGTAGCTGGCCATGAAGTCCAATAAGAGTGTTGCGGCAAATGGGGACGGCGTCGTAGCTGCACGGATCACAAATTTGACTTCACCCGACTCGATGCGAGTGAGGAGTTCCTTCAGCTCATCCATTGCCAGAAAGTCCTGGAGCGATTCCCGATAGGTTTCCACAACAATTGGAAAATTGGGAAATTGATGAGCGACCTCTAACAGGTCCCGAGAGCGCATGCGCTGTAACCACAGCGGAGAGCGCTTTCCCGGTTTGGGCCGGGGGATGAGCATCGCCCGATTGGCATTATGTCGAAATCGAATACCAAAAAAGGCGGAATCGGCCAACTCGGCAATCACTAAATCGGAGATGTTCTGGGGGGTAACGCTTTTGATGATCTCAATTGCGCGTTGGACGTGTTCGATGGGATAGCGAATCACAATTCCTCCGTCGGAGTGGAGCGATTCGGGTGCGATATTCAATCGCTTTTTAAACTGGGCGATTATAGCCAATTTCCAAGGCAGATGAACCCGGCCGCCATAAGGCGAGAGGATGACGATCCTCGGATCCCCCAATTCGTCCTGAAAACTCTCGATCAAAATGGTTCGATCATCTGGAATCACCCCTGCTATCTGTTTTTGATCCTTAAAATACTGATAAAGGTTACTGGCTGCCAGTTCATCCAGAGGGAAATTCTCCATCAGCCATTTTAGGCAATGAGGATCTTCGAGCCGATCTGCCATTTCGCGACAAAATTGACCATACCTTCGGGACAAATGAGCCGAGCGATTCATGAATTCGCCTCTCCAAAACGGCATTCGGGCCATAGCATCGCGAGCAGGGGCAACGAGAACTCGGTCATGGGTGATCTCTTTGATCCGCCATTGACTGCTTCCCAGCGCAATGACCTCGCCGACTCTTCGCTCGAACACGAATTCCTCCTCCAATTCTCCGAGCCGAGTCACGCCATCTTCCAGATAACAGCCGTATTGGCCTGTATCGGGAATTGCACCGCCGCCCAAAATCGCTGCCCGCTGTGTTCCCGGCAAAGCGTAAAGCATTCGATTCACCCGATCCCATGAAACGCGTGGCTTTAAGTCGCGAAATACCTCCGATGGATAGCGGCCGGAGACCATCTCCACCACGCTCAGAAAATGCGATTTCGGCAATGCTTGAAAAGGATAAGCCTGTCGAACCAGATCGTAAAGTTGATCTACTGACCAGGGCTTCATGGCGACCATGGCGATAATTTGCTGTGCTAAAATATCCAGGCAGTTTTTGGGAATTTTGATTGGTGACACATCGGCTCGCAGCATAGCGCCGGCGATCACGGTCATTTCGAGCAGATCTGAGCGCATCTTGGGAATCAACCGACCTTTGCTTGCCATCTGATATAGATGGCCGGCGCGTCCTACTCGCTGGAGAGCTCGAGCCACATCTTTTGGCGACTCCACCTGACAGACCAGATCGATGGCGCCCATATCGATCCCTAGCTCCAGGGTGGCAGTTGCTACCAGTGCGGTCAGCTTGCCCTGTTTGAGTTGCTCTTCAATTTCTCGGCGCATCTCCTTTGACACGCTGCCATGATGGGCTTTCACCAATTCAAACCCCGCCCGCTCATTTAGCGCTGCCGTCACCCGTTCTGCGGCCGCTCGATTATTGACAAAGATCAAAGTCGATCGATGCTTTTGGATCAATTCCAGAAGCTTTTGATAAATTTCAGGCCAGATGGTATTCTCTGGAAGTTCTCGAAAATCTTCTACCGGGCTGATGATTTTTAAATCCAAGTTCTTTCGCATTCCAGCATCCACAATCGTGACTTGCCGAGGCTTCAAAATTGCCACCCCGTTCTGATACTCGAGATCATTCCCGACCAAAAAGCGGCCGATCTCATCCAAAGGCTGCTGGGTTGCAGAGAGGCCAATCCGAACAAAAGGCTGCATTACGATATGCTGCAGTCGCTCTAATAGCAAAGCGAGAAAAGTGCCCCGCTTATTGTCCGAGATCGCATGAATCTCATCGACGATCACATATTTCACAGATCGAAGGATTCGCTGGGCGCGATGCGAGGTCAAAAGTAGATGCAACGATTCTGGGGTGGTAATTAATATGTGCGGCGGGAAACGCAAGGCCAACTCGCGCTCCTGCTGAGGAGTGTCTCCAGTTCGAACTGCTACTCGAATCTCTGGAATGGTTGTTTTCAATTCCCTGGACTTTTCCTGAATTCCAGCCAAAGGCGATACCAAGTTTCTCTCGATATCATAATTGAGCGCTTTCAAAGGAGAGATATACAGGGTATGCACACCCATCGGCGGTTCGTTGGAAAGCAGCTTTTTTAATAAGTCATCGATGCACACCAGAAAAGCCGCCAGTGTTTTGCCCGAGCCGGTTGGAGCTAAAATGAGCGTATTTTCGCCGCGGGAAATTGGTGGCCAACCCTGCATTTGAGGAGGGGTTGGTTCTCTAAATCGCTCATTAAACCATAGCTGGATGATCGGATGAAAAAGCCCCAAAGAATTTTCTCCATTAAGCATAACCAAATTGATAAAATAATCAACTTTTCAATTCGGGGAAAAAGCAGCCTTAAAAAAGAATAATTCTCGATGAAGATTTCTGCTCAAAAACTTTTCACTCAATTGCAACTGACCCGATTTATTTTTCAAATCATTAAAGAAACAATTTGGCAATCCGATTGGACGTTTCAAAAAGTATAAAGGTTGTTTTGAACTGGATTGTCCCATGGCAATAGCAACCGGGATCTGGACAAATCCTTCAATCCAATCAAATGACGATTTTCCTGAACTGAGATTTCATTCACCCCAAGCTGGTTCTGAAAACCCAGGATCAGCTTAGCGAGCACTAAGTGAAAGCAACGATCCATGCCCCGAAATAGAGAACAATTGTCTCCATTGAGGGCAAGTAGTTCACCAGTGACAAAGCTGGTTTGATCATTCAATTGTTCAAAACCGGACGCGAGATAGAATCATGAATTCAAGATCTCGAACCGTTGCTCAATCTTCATGATGAAACCGAGCAAATCTCATTGAATAAAAATGAGCCGAATATCAATTGAAATCTTTATCAAGAAATGTTTTTCTCCAGTTGCATCGCATATGGCGATGACTCAACAGTTTTATTCCGATAAAGATGCCAAATGCTGTGCAATGGGTATTTGCTGGACCAACTTTCGGTTTTCGAACAAACACACCGAATCGATGCCGTATTTCAGCGCCAAACGGATCGCCCGATCGAAATCTCGGCCCACATGTTCAGGTCGATGGGCGTCGGAGCTAATCACAATTGGAACATTGTATTTTTTCAGCAATGCGATGATTTCCTCTGAAGGGTAAATTTCGCCTACGGGCTTATATAATCCTGCTGTGCTAATTTCGACAGCTAATCCGTTTTGGGCAAAACATTGTACCAACTCTTCCCACTGATCATGAAAACTTCTGGTTGGTCGATACCCAAAAATTTTCACCAGATCGCAATGGGCAACGATATTGAATAATCCTGAGCAAGCTGCATGTTTGAGCAATAGGATATATTGTTCATAAACCTCGTTGACATCCCGCTTTTCCCATTCGGCGATCTCAGCCCGATTGTCAAAATTCCATTCGCCGATGAAATGGACCCCGACGATGACGTAATCGAAAGGATATTGGGCGAGCAATTTGCCAATTTGCTGCTCCTGCTGAGGAAAATAATCAACCTCGGTCCCCAGTCGAATGGGGATTTTGGGGTAGCGGTGACGAATTTGTTCGACATCACGCACATAATCGGGCAGCTCAGCAAGCGACATGGCCAGTTCAGGCCGCTCTCGATCTTGGAATGGAAAATGGTCGCTGAAGCCCATCTCGGATAATCCAATCGCTTGCGCCTGTTCAACATATTCGTGCATCTCTCCAGTAGCATGACCGCACCGTTTGGTGTGAATGTGGTAATCCAACATAATATCCTTTTCAGTTTTAAATGATAAAGCGTTAAATCGCTCTGACGCCACAATTGCGGAAGAAAAAATTAATGACGATTTGCAAAGTTGAGCTTTGGGATTCGAGTTTGTTTATCCAATTTGCTCATTTCAACGTGCTTCAATTTCACCGTTTTTATCCATGTCAGAGCGAGTTAAGATTTGAATTCACCTAAGAAAATCCTATTCCCTTCAATGAAGATGTAATCCCTTCTTCCAGCGATCCAAGTGCCGCTATTGGCATAAATGCCAGTTGGATGCAAATATTTGAGCATCGGTTTATGAGTATGCCCAAGAATGATCATTTGATACCTTCCCAACAATTTTTCGACTTCTCTTTCGTATTCGATTAAGGTTCCTCGATAGCGCCGTGATGCGGGTGTTTTTGGCTGGAAAATATGATAGCGCTGCAATGCTCGATCCAACCTGAGATCTATATTACGGTCGAACCACCGTTCGGCCCAGGCAACCAGCCATACTGCTGCTTGACGGATCTTCCAAATTGTCCCCGAATCCCGATCAAATCGATGGCCATGTTCAATATGAAGATATTGCCCAAAATCCCAGCTCTCGACGATGAAGCGAAACAGGTGTTGCAAATAGCTGAGATCGAAATCATGATTACCAAAAATATAGATGATCTCCAGACCTTGGTCAGAGATTTCCTTGAGCTTGGCTAGTATTCGGCGATACACTCGGAGGCAGATCGGCAGATCAAATTTCCATAGCTCGAACAAGTCACCGTTGATAATCAGCCGTTTTCCTCGTTGGGCTGCCATATCGAGAAAGCGAAGCAGTGGCTGCTCAGCTCTGCTCTGACGAAAATTATCGGCTCGAGCGCCATCGCCAAGGTGCAAGTCGCTGATCAAAAAAGTGGGCTTGTCGATTTCAAACGGTAACTCCAATTCTTGCAATTATCATCCCTCCTGAAGCGATTTTGAATTCAAGACATCAGCAAAATACGCAAAGCCATCATTCTGGATCAATCGAATTTAGTAATAAGAAAACTTATTGCTCTTTAAAGAAGAGCTATTCTGCGCTTTCCAGTGCTTTGAATTTCGTAAGATTGGAGAGCGCCATTGTCTTATGAATCGCTGCTAATTGCCTAATCAGCTCGCATTGAATCAATATTCGATTTCGTTTGGATGAGTTGGCTCAGGCATCCCTCCAGGTATGCAATTACCAGAGGCAAATTATTTAACAAAAGGCGAAAGCCTTTTTGGGTCCAACCAGTATACTTTTCGCTTCGGATACATTCCCTCACATCCAACGAACCAATTTGGTTTTTCTCACTTGGTGGTATGATCCGAGCGATCAACTCAGTGGAGTTGTTTTTCGGTAGTCGACAGAGTTCTTGTTCCGCCGATGATTGTTGGATCGATCCTGCAGATCGGATCGCAACGAGCAATTGCTCGGCCAACTCATTGCTGAGCGTCACACCCTTTCGCGTATAACCTGCATATTTATCCGAAGTGACGTACTGTCGGATATTAATGTAGCTTTTGCCTTTATATTGGTTCACTTCAAACCGCAATTCTGTTGTGCGGCTCAACGGGATTGAATTGAAATTCGTTTGTGACAGCACCGCATCTTTTTTATCTGTTGTTGATGTTCAGTATTGTACTCATTGTTTAAATTGCTAAAACTTTTTTCATGGTGTACCTCTTTAGAATGCGATTCGAGCTCATTTTTGAATGATTGCAAATTGAGCCAGTCGGCTGCATTAAAAGGCATATACGATGCCAAAGAGGCCGTGGAAATTGAATAGAAGCAATTGGGACTGGCCCGCAGCGATCGGAATCCAGCAATGAGCTCCAGTGAATTTGCCAGAGATAAAAATTGAAAAATCACGCCTTCGGATCAATGTCCTTGCAAGTGCCAGTTGAATATTTGGGCCAGCGATGTAGTAGCCGCTATGGAATAAACCATTGGTCTCAGATATTTTCAGGTTTCTCACCGTATTTTCAGGGTGGGCAAGCACTAGCCCCCCTCCGATTTGCCAGTCAAAATTCCGCCGTTTCCAACTTCGAAGCAATGTAAAAAGATTAAATCCATGGGACACTTCAAACCGTTGGATGTCTTCGTTTTTATTTTTTAAGTCGATTTTCAGATGGATGAACTCGAACTCCCAGCCATCGGCACCAGCATAGCGGCTCGCTTTCATGGCATAATAGATGGGAGGCTGAAACGAATGGGTCGCAAATCTGGCAGTGACTTTGATATCAGAAAAGCCTTTTTGCCGCAAGCATAAGGGCGCTGGAACACAGTAGGCATCGCCTAGCGCAATCGCTAGTTGCCAAGAATGCTGCGCTTCCAATTCGCTGACCAGCAAGACGCTTGACCAGCACAGCATCAAGAGAATAAAATAGACTTTCATATAGAAATCTATATGAATGGCTTCGAAAATATTCAATCATTTTATGATCGACGGAGCACCTTGTTGAACGGCTTCAATATAAAAATATCTGTTGACATTTTCAAATATTTTCTTTTAATTTTGATTCAAACAAAACTCTTGCTTGATATTAAGCTTTTAATTAATGAACGAACAGATAAATCGCTCGGCTCGCTCGCGCTGAAAAACTGAGGAATAGGGGTATTTTGAAGGGAATTTAGGTCCTCAATTCAGAGAAATGAAAATGAAAAAAACGTTCAAAATATTTATTTCAGTCTTCCTGGTCATCCTTCTGCTTGCTGTTTGGTACTTTGGCAGGAATTTTCTTCATATCGCTTACATTGGGGCAGGATATAAAGCAAAGCTACTCTGTTCCAGCGTGTTTGTCGCCGATCGTGATCCAGTTGATGTGTTGCGCGAAGAGCTTTCAGATCCGAGATTAAAAATCATTCAGCATCAGATTGATTTTGAGACCAAGCGAGTGATAGCCACAGCGCCACTGGGTCTGGTGAAACGAACCGCGTATTATCGACCAGGTCTGGGCGCAACTTTGGACTTATCCCCAAAGGATTTGAGTTTGACTTTGCCTGAGGCGCAACCGCCAGAGGCCTATTGGTCCACGCATTGGCCTCAGGGAGATTTGGTAGATTTGAGCCATCTACCAAAGGAAATTGATCGAGCACTAATGGATCAGGCGATCAGTGATGCGTTCGCGGAACCTGATTCCCAGCACTTGCGTCGGACTCGGGCATTGATAGTTGTATATCAGGGGCAAATTATCGCCGAGCGGTATGCAGAGGGATTCACCCCAAGGACCCGAATGCTGGGCTGGTCCATGACCAAAAGCGTGATGAACGCATTGATCGGAATATTGGTCGGCCAGGGGAAGCTGTCCATTGAGCAGTTCGCTCTGGTGCCGGAATGGCAATCTGCTGACGATCCCCGGCGCGCTATTCAATTAGATCATCTGCTTCACATGACCAGTGGTTTGGAGTTTGACGAACGATATAGCAGCCTCTTCTCCGACGTGGTGATGATGTTATATCGCGAAAAGGATGTGTCGAAATTTGCCATCAATAAGCCAGTCATTCATGCACCAGGGAGCTATTGGGACTATTCCAGCGGAACGACCAATATCCTTTCCCGCATCATTCGTCAGACCTTCGCTGGAGATGATCGGGCTTACCTGGAATTTCCAGCAAAAATGCTTTTTCATCGAATCGGGATGTACAGTGCCCTGATCGAGCCAGATGCCGCTGGAAATCTTGTTGGGTCTTCCTACATGTATGCGACGGCTCGGGATTGGGCACGATTCGGTTTGCTCTATCTGCAAGATGGAATTTGGGAGGGGCAGCGCATCTTACCGGAGGGCTGGGTGCAATACTCGGTGAAGCCGCTGGAATTGGCTCCGAATGGAAAGTACGGCGCGCATTGGTGGGTGGGACATCATTGTCTGCCCATTTACGACCCCACTTTAGCCGCCTCTCTTCCTCAGGATCTTTTCTCAGCCAGAGGGCATAACGATCAGTATGTTACCATCATCCCGTCGAAACAGTTGGTCATTGTGCGGCTGGGATATACTGAGCAAAATAACGTTTGGAACCAGGCGGAATTGGTAGCGCGGATTTTAAAGGCGATTCGCTAAATGCTCCCCTTGCATTGTCCCTTTTCGATTGAGAGCGATTAGAGGGTCTGAATTCATGCCATATAATCAGTTTTTCTTCGGCTGCCTCATTTAAATGAAACGATCAACTTCATTTGGGAAAAAATGAGAAAACCCAAGCTCCGTCAAAGCATTTCGGAGCTCGGGCAATATGACACTCAGCTCAACTGAATTTTCTCAGAATGGTTGAGACTGAACAAGCTTTTTCACTTGAAAAATCCGTTGATTGACTATCAGACTCCGCTAAAACTGCTTTAACAAATTTATCATTTGTTCCAGGGTGACGTTGGTTTGTTCGCCCGAGTTCATATTTTTGAGTGAAATCAGATTGTTCTGGATCTCCTCCGGCCCTAGGACCACCACGAACGGAATACCCTTCCGATTGGCATACTTGAATTGCTTTTTTAAACCGCCAGCTTCGAAAAATATTTCAGTGTTGATGCCGGCAGCTCGTAACTGCCGGGCAATAGCCAGACTGGCCTTTTTTGTGTTCTCATCGAATATCGTTACCAGGACCTGAGTTCTGGTGCGTGACTCGGGGAACATATTCAGCTCGGTCATGACATCGATGATGCGCTCGATGCCAATGGTGGTTCCTGTTGCTGGGATATCGGTCCCGAGAAACATCCCAACCAACTGATCATAGCGACCGCCGCCCGTCAGAGAGCCAATGCTCGGTTGTTCTACCACAGATTCATAGATCGGACCAGTGTAATAAGTCAGTCCCCGCGCCAAATACAGATCGATGGCATAATTTTCTGATGGGATGCCTAAATCTGCTATATATCCGATCAGTTCATTAAGCTCATTGATCCCCTCCAGGCCAATAGCGGAATCTTTCAAAAATGTGGTTATATCGCTCAATACATTTTTGGCTGGTCCTGTGATTTCTAAAATGGGCAGAATCTTATTGATGGCCGATAGGGAAATATCGCGCTCCTGCAACTCTTGCCGGACTCCATCAATCCCGATTTTTTCCAACTTATCAATGGCGATGCAAACTTCATTACCGCGCACCGCTTCTACGCCAGCATATTCCACAATCCCGGATAATATCTTGCGATTATTGATCCTAATTTTGAATTTGTTGAAACCCAAAGTTGTTAGGATCTCATGGATCAATGCGATGGTTTCGGCATCAGCCAACATCGAGGAGCTGCCGACGGTATCGGCATCGCATTGATAGAACTCGCGATATCGTCCCTTTTGCGGCTTATCGCCCCGCCAAACCGGCTGCATCTGATACCGTTTGAACGGAAGGGTAATTTCGTTCTGATACATAGCCACCACGCGACATAGCGGCACAGTTAGGTCGTAGCGCAACGCCTCTTCAACAATATCAGAAAGCCGTGAAATGGTAAATTGAGTGATCGATCGACCCACTTTCTCTATTCCTGTGCCACGTTTGAGCACCTTAAAGATCAATTGTTCACCCTCTTCACCATATTTTCCTGAAAGGACCTCCAGCGTTTCAATTGAAGGCGTTTCAAGCGGCTCATAACCATATTTTTCGAAGATGGATCGAATGGTATTCATGACTAACTGACGCCGTAGCATCTGTTCTGGCAGAAAATCCCGAGTCCCTTTTGGTAGGCTGGGTTTAATAATCTCCATTACTCGTCGCTCCACATCTAAGAAAATAAGATTCATCCGATGACGATTGCATTGCGCCTATTCAGTCCAAAAGCTTTGCTGATTCTTTCACGGAGATTCACGGATAATTGAAACTTCAGAAAAATGAAAATCAAAATAGCCCTGTTAATAGGGCCAAAGCATTCCAGAATCTACCACCTAATAAATTCCAAAAGTTGGTATTGATCGATGC
This sequence comes from candidate division KSB1 bacterium, assembly GCA_034506395.1. Lineage (NCBI taxonomy): Bacteria > Pseudomonadati > Candidatus Zhuqueibacterota bacterium. The sequence goes on from JAPDPQ010000002.1 coordinate 97,616, forward strand.
TTTAGACAAAGATACGCATGTCGATCGTCAGCAGACTTCCAATTTCAAATTGGCCGAAATATAAGTATTATTGCAAAAGAAGGCAAGCAATTTTTTTGTTAAAACCTATAATCATGCTTGTGTTCGATCCAACTGAATTTTAGGGAACGGTATGCACCCGATTCAGATAAGCTTAATGATGCAGAATCTTACCGAAAGACTTGGCTTTTTTCCCAAAAAAATGATTGACTCTTGCGGGCGAAATAAGTAAATTGAGCGATAAAAATAAGAGATGGAACAGCTAAAATTTTAATATTGGAGGAGCAATGGCGATTGAGGTCACAGGAAAAGATCTGACGATTGAGGATGTTTATCGCGTGGCTTATCAGCAGGAACAAGTGAAGCTCCATCCGGGCGCACTGGAGCGGATTCAGCGCTGCCGGGGCTTTATTGAAAAAAAAATTACGGATGGGGAGATCATGTATGGAGTGAATACTGGGATTGGCGAGCTGTGCAATGTCATTTTGAATGAGGAACAGATTCAGCAATTTCAAAAATATTTGATCTACAATCATTCGGCTGGAATTGGGGAGCCGGTTCCGATCCCTGAGGTGCGTGCAGCGATGCTGAGCCGCATCAATGTCCATGCAAAAGGATTTTCCGGTTGTCGTCCTGAGATCACTTTGACTTACGTTGAAATGTTGAATAAAGGAGTGACCCCAGTGGTTTGTCAAAAAGGGAGTGTTGGGGCATGCGGAGATCTTTCGCCGATGAGCCAGATGGCGTTGCTGCTCATGGGAGAAGGGGAGGCTTTCTATCAAGGGGAGCGCTTGCCAGGGGGTGTTGCGATGGAGCGCGCCGGAATTCCAATCCCCGGTTTAAAGGCCCGAGATGGTTTAGCAGCAATTAATGGGAGCAATTTGATCACTGGCATGGGCTGTTTGCAGATTTACGAGGCGGAGCGGCTCTTGAAGCAAGCAGAAATCGCCGCAGCCATGACGCTGGAAGCCCTTTTGGCGAATATGAAGCCGTACGATCCGCGCTTGCATCGGCTCCGAGGATTTCCTGGCGCAATTACATCCGCCGAAAATCTTCAGAAGATCATCGCTGGATCTGATCTCTTAACGGGAAAAATGAAAGTGAAAGTGCAGGATGCGTATAGCATGAGGTCGACGCCCCAGGTGATCGGTGCAGCGCGGGATCAGTTGCGCTGGACTCGCCAGCAGTTTGAAATCGAACTCAATGGCGTAGCCGATAATCCGATCTTCCTGCCCAATGATGGAATCGTGTTAACTGGAGCCAATTTTCAGGGCTCGCCGATAAGTGTGCCGCTGGATATGCTCGGGGCTTGTATTACCATGGTCTGTGTCATTTCCGAACGTCGGCTGAACCGGTTACTCCACCCAGCGCTTAGCGTTGGATTGCCCGCGTTCCTCACTAAAGGCGCAGGGATGTTTTCGGGACACATGCTGAGCCAGTATACTGCAGATATGCTGATCGTCGAGCAGCGCATCCTCTCCATGCCCGCCTCGATCCAATCAATTCCGGCGGCTGCAGATCAGGAGGATTTCGTCAGCATGGGGATGAATACGGCGCTAAAGACCAAACAGATTATCGAAAATGCCTATGGCATTTTGGGTATTGAGTTCATTGCCGCGGCGCAGGCGCTGGATTTCAGGGATTTTCAACCAGGCAAGGGGACGCGGGCGGCTCACGCTGCGGTCCGAAAAATTGTCGACCATCTCGACGAGGACCGGCCCCTGTATCCTGATCACAATAATATGATGCAAGCTGTGAAACAGCGAAAAATTCTCGAAGCTGTCGAAGCTGAGATCGGCGAGCTGAAAACGTATTGATCGATTTATTACTCCAGCGGATGATAGGACAGCCGCGGATGAGTGGATCTGCGGCTGTTTTGTTTTCTGTAGGGGATGTTAGGCGTGGATCGAGTGAGATCGAAAATGATTGAAATTTAGCCAAAAAGGCAAATCCACGTTCGGGAAAATTGGTCTCGTCCCTCGCGCTCTGCATGATCCTTCATTTCTGATCGATATCAGACCAATTAAACGGCATTATGTTAACCTCAATCTTGAGTTTCTTCTCAACCATTGCTTTCAGTTGATCTGGTCTCTGGATCAGCAAAATTTTGGTCGCTTTAGATTGCTGTTTGATCCATCGTTCGATTCGCAGGACAACCCCAATTGAATCGTCCAAATGCCAACATTGAGCGATTCGTATCGGTCTAAAACTTCGCGTATAGCTGGATTTGGCAGTCCCATTGCGATGTTCGGCATATCGCCGGGCCAAATTTTTAGTATAGCCAGTATAATAGCTGCCATTATCGCATTCCAAAACATAGAGGAAGTACCCAGGCATGGTCAGATTCGAATCATTTTTTGTCGAAGTAATGGTTCCCATAAGGATTATAAATTGCCTTCAAATGTTGCGGTAAGACACTCACTTCAAAACGGGACCCAAAGTACATTTCGCCATCTAAGTGAGCTGGCACTTCGTGATCAAATTCGAATACAATTCGATTCGTGGAAAAGTAATTGACCACAGCATCCTCGGTATGCACTTTTTTGATCACCCGCAGTAGCTCCTTGATTCGCCCCGGCAATGAGAGCTCGTTAATCATGCAGACATCAAGCAAGCCGTCGTTTGCAATTGCGTTTGGTGTCAGATAAAAGCCACCCGCTAATCTGCGACCATTCGCTATGGTGTTTAAAAACGATTTAGTATGGCGCATTTGGTCGAAATAGTTGACTTGCATGTCGTGTTCCTTGTAGGTGACCAGCGTTTTTAAAATATGTTTCCAGTATTTAACCTTGCTGCCACCTTTGACCGCACGACTATTTTCTGCCTCATAATTTTCGAACGCTACCTGCGCATCGAAACCCAGACCCATTCCGTTGATAAAATAGCGATCATTACATTTGCCGACGTCCATTTGCACGGTGTGCTCTTCAAAAAATATTTCCCAGTCATGATCAGCAAAATGCTCGGAGAAGCCAAGGATAGTGATAAAATCATTGCCGGTTCCGGCAGAGACCGCTCCAAAGGTGATGTGCGGTTGGTCGACCAAAGCTTGGACGATTTCGTTGAAGGTCCCATCACCACCTACTCCGATGATATGGGTAAATCCCTCCCGGGCAAATTGATCGGCAAGCTGTGTGGCATGACCGCGGCGTTCGGTAAATAAGATCTCAGCAGAAAGTTGATATTTTTCGATCATCGCCTTGACGGTATTTTTATAGCTCGCCGCCAAGCCATTACCAGCAATTGGATTAATGATAAAAAGCCATTTCTTTTCAGACATTTTTCCTCCGCTCAAATTCATTATTCAAAATTAACGAAAGGTTCTGTCTGCCAATTGGCAGGATGAAATTTCATCACTAAATGGGCTAAAACACACCCATTCGACATCCAGATGAAATTTAATTTCGCTTGAAGATGTCATGAGAGCGGCGCTCCAGAAAGAGGAAGATTTTCTTTTGCAGGACGCTCTTATTAGAATTTGGGCACCAAAGAAATGAAGATCGGCAAAAGTTTGGATCATCAGAAGTCTGGTGCGAAATTGGCTAAAGACCTTGAGCCACTTGATGATAAACCTCAAGGTAGCTCTGAGCTGCATTGGACCAATCGAAACTTCGAGCCTGCTTGAAGCCCATAATGATCAATCGGTAGTATTCCTCGGGATGATGTTGGTAGAGATGAATGGCCTCGATTAATTTTTCATGCAACGCGGCGACCATGCTTTGGGACCAGGGATTGGCACGTCGAGCGTTTAAATCATTGCTATGGGCAAAGTAATCTCGGATAAAAGCGATTTGATAAAAATCGTTTGTTTCACGATACAATAAACCACAGCGTTGGTCCTGAATCTGGTCAGCCAGACCACCCGTTTTTCGCGCGAGGACCACCGTTCCATTGACCAGATATTCCAAGGCGGCACCGAACGGTTCGTAAATGGAGGGCATCAGCCCGAAACTGCTGCCCAGAAGCAATTCCTGGTATCCTTGTTCCAACCGCATGGGGAACATTGTGACATTGCCTTGACACCGTGAAACGGCTTCACGGAGGAAATCCAAATGGCTAAATTTGGATACCAGAGGCGTTAAAACGACCTTGATCTCGTCCGGCGCAAACCGCTCAAAACATTGCAGCGCAATATCGTACCCTTTCTGATTTACGTCCATTCGGCCAGTCATTGCAATAATTGGAACTGAGTCGGGCAGATGGCTAATCGGTCCTCCCTGGTAGGTCAATGCTCCAATTTGTTCGGCTGGGTGATATTGCTCCAAAACCTGCAACAATGCTTTTCGATTTCGCGATTTGATTTCTTTGATTTTTTGGATTGTCAGTTGTTTTTCTGGCCTGAATTCCTCTGGGAACGGTACAAAAGGGCCGTTTGGAATGCCGACGAGTTTAGACCGCTGAAGCAATGGCTGGAGGTGCGGAGCAAAATACTCGGCTTGGAGGATGTCAGTAGTTAATTCTCGAGCAAAGGATTGACTCACTGTCGTGATCGGTGCATCGACCAGGGGCAGAGCGAGCTGCAGGGCCGTCAATCCCTGTCGGAATTGTCGTTCGATCCGTTCGATCGTGCCAGCACCGAGGATTGGTACCAGCGATTCCCATGGAACAAAGCAATCGAACACATTATGAAGGGTTATCACCGAGCCGCAAGAACGCAATACCCCATTTCGCATCGCGAGCTTACTGGTCAACGCGATCAGAGCAGATTGCCAATCCTGGAGGTGAAATACAATATTATTGTCGCGACCTAAAGCCTTTAACGCGAATGGCACTGCATGACAAAATATGAGCGCATTCTGCAAAAGCAGCCGATCATTCTCATCTTGGTCCGATTCATGAAAGATGTATGGATCATTGAGCCTATTTTGCGCATTGAAAAAGCCATCGATCTTCAAATAATATTCTTTAACCGCACCATGCTCACCACAAGGAATCGAATGTTCCAAAATTTCGACATCGTATTGGTGCTGACCCACTTCGATTGACACATGCTGATGGGTCGGGGACACTCGTCGTTCATCGATGATTCCAGAATGAAACGGCGTTAGGACGATGACGTCCACATTGGGATCAGCGGCTTTTAAATGTAGGGGTAAGAGGGTAGCCACAGCACCCAGTCCCCCACTTTTGGCGAAACGATTTTCATAGGTACAATAGGCAACAGTTTCGATCTGCAGGTGTTTCAGCCGATCGACTATCAAATTGATTTCAGCATTATCAAAAAAATAAGGCATCAAAGTCCAGTCCTTGGACCAATCGATATGGGGCTTTTCTTTCATTCGTTTTATAACTCCACAGCTTCAAGTCGGTGATACTTTTTTCCATCGCGAATAAATTGATGATTCGGAAAATGGATTTTGACCTCAGATTCAGCCAAATGAAAATATGGTTGAACAATGATATTGATCGATGGATATTCCGATGATCGAAATTATGAGCTCTTAGGATTTATTGATCGCAGAAGCGCCTTGATTGTGGTCATTGGGACATGTTCCAAATGATCACCGAGTCGAATAATTTCGATTCTCTTGCCTGACGCTGCAGTTGAATGGCTTCCGCGCGAGTCATCGGTCCACCGATGACGATCGAATACTGCGTTCGACTACCGAACGGTTCGTAGACCTCGAATTTGAATTGATCGGTCTTTTTCGTCAATCTTTTCGCCTCATTCATCGCATCAGAGAGCTTGTCGTGTGAGCCGACAATCACAAAAAAGGTTCGTCGCGGGTTAATGCCCAACAAGCCGCGCCAGAATTGCTGGATTGGTGTTTCTTGGGGCAATGCAAAAGTTCTCAGCCGGAGCTCGATACGAGTGGTATCCTGAACTTGGGTGGTATCCTGGGATTGAGCATAGACCACCGAGCTGAACAATGGCAAGCCGATGGGATGATTCGCGGTCGCCGAGTGCCTTTGTGGGACATCGATTTGTCCGGCATTGATGAGCGCGGTGATTAATGCCGGTGCAACAATGCCCAGTTCAAAGATTTTGACTGGGTTGTTCTCATCTTTATGGAGGAACGCTGTGATCCCGCCGAGATAGAACAAAATGAGCACGCGAATAGCATAGCCCAGCACGGCAAAAACGGTGAGTTTTACCAACAACACCTCCAAATCCACCACCAGTAAATTCATGATAATCGGTGTCAGCGCACCCAGCCCACCGATGAATATTTTCTTCCATGTTTTCATTGACGCCTCTCCTCTTGGCAAAAATGAGCATCAGAATTAAAATCTGGCTGCTTGATGACCACAACTAGCGCAATAGATCCGATGATCAGGTACAAAAAAGCTGCATTACTGCTCCTACCCGGGATCAATTGTGCCTTCTCCTAACGTTACAAAGCATCGGCAAAATGTGAACCCTCCATCATTCCGAACCACGCCAGTTGTTGGAGGGAAATTTGGTTAATCAGCGATTCCGAAAAAGACGCCTTCTTCGATCTGTCGAATGACGGACAGATCCACTTGGAATGAACAGAATATATCGCTTTCACAAAAACATAATTTCGTACGGTGGGTTCGAGTTCAATATTTTATGCGGCAAGATACTAAATTTAGATCGATTTGTCAAGCTCAAATTTGGCTGCCTGAAATTTTGGTTGCTTCAAAGCACTATTGGCCGAAACGCAGTTCAATCTGTCTGGCTATTTCTCATTAGATTTCATTTTTGGGCGATAGCAATGATAGTTACAATCGAATTCGATGAATAATCCTCTGAGAACGTTCAGGGACGCTTCATCTGTGAAAAAATTTAGAAGGAGTTGAATAGCGATCGCGCAAAGCAACTCTTGATGGAGCATTAATTCGATAAATTTTATAAGGAACCAGCTCCCAAGCGTTCATTACTCTTCCACCACGTACTCGAACAATAAGCTTGCCATTACCAGAAAAATGATATCGAAACCGATCAGAATTCTGAGCCAGGATGCCGCGCCAGCTAAGCTCTCCTGATTGATTAGCGAACTGGTCGCTTTCACAGCGGCCAGCAGCACGGGGATTGCAATCGGAAATAGCAGAATGGGCAGCAGGATCTCCCTGGCGCGAGTATTGACCGAAATGGCAGAGAGCAAGGTTCCAACGGTAGCGAACCCCAGAGTGCCCAAAAGAATAATGGATAGGAGAGGGAGCAGAATGGCGAAAATATCAAGATTGAAAAGCACAATCATCAAAGGAAGCATGATCACTTCCATCAATACCATGAACAAGAAATTTCCGATCATCTTGCCCAAATAAAGCAGATAGTGGTCTACGGGACAAAGCAGCAGCCCCATCAAGCAGCCCTGGTCGACTTCGTAGATGAACGAGCGATTCAGGCCCAACAAGCCCGCGAAAGTGATGGCGACCCAGAGAATTCCAGGTACCATTTGTTTGACCACGGTACTTCCTGGTTCGAACATGAAATTGAAAATGACCACCACGATCAAGCAAAAGATCAGCATTGATGAGATGGTTTCGCGACTTCGAAGCTCTGAGAGAATGTCCTTCCAGGCGATTGTGATCATGGGTGGCATCGTCATGCTTTTTGCTCCCTTCAATCTATTGCAAGAACATGCGCAACAGGTAAAGAGTCATTTGGACCGTTTGCTGCATATTAGGATGGCTCCTCTGTCAATCGGCGATAAAGGGATTTAAACGCCAATGGATCATATTCACGGGTAAGTCCTTGCCACACAAGCCTTCCTTTTGATAGGATGACGAAATGGCTGGCCAGTTTTAATCCCAAATCGAGATCATGAGTGGTCATGACGATCGTGCGATCGGGTGAGATTAATGAAGTGAATAAATCGACGAAATTTTCGATGGCACTTTGGTCCAGTCCAGTAAAAGGCTCATCCAATAAAATAATTTTGGGATCGGCAAGGAGGGCGCGACCGATGGAGAGACGCTGCTGCATGCCGCGGGAAAAGGTGCGAACCAGGTCGTGTCGGCGGGCCGAGAGACCAATAAGCTGGAGCGTCCTTTCGATCTGTCGTTGGGCATTGGGGAGGTGATACATCCTAGCGTAGAACCTCAAATTTTCCTCAGCAGTCAGATTGTTGTATAAAAAGCTTTGATGTCCAATAAATCCGATCTGCTGTCGAATAGCGAGCGGTTGGGTTTTAGCCGACTGTTGCGCCCCAGTGGTCTGGTTCTGATTTCTTGCCGCGGGACCATTTAACTGAGCCGCTGATCGAGAGGTTGTTTGGATGATTATCTCCCCTTGGGAGGGTTTCGCCAGGGTTGCGATGAGTTTAAGCAGGGTGGTCTTGCCAGCACCATTAGGTCCAATTATCATCCAATATTGCCCTGGCGTAATCTCAAGCGTAATATCTTTTAGGGCAACGAACGAGCCGAACGATTTCGAGACTTCGTGGAGTGTGATCATGACTTGGCTTTTCTCATGGTATACACAAAACCGACCAGCAGCAAGGCAACGACAGCGATCAGCACCAACCATTGAATGGAGAACGAAAAATGCTTGATAGGAATATTCGTAAGAGTAAAATTGAGTTCCATCCCTGGCATGAGGTGGAATGCTGAATACCGCTGATAGTTGATGCCGCGAATCGAGAATTCTCCCTGTTTCATGATCCCCGGACCTTGCAATACAAGCTCCGGGTTCGAGACAAAAATATTGATTCCCCCGCTTGGATAAATGACGGGGCGCGAAAAATTCCATTCCGATTTTCTGGTCGGCACTGAAAAACGGAACGAAAATTGGCGCGAGCCCGGCGACATCAGCTCAGTGTGATAGAGCTGATCCCCCTCGATTCGAACCACATTTTGAGCCTCTGGTGTCAGGATTTCCAGATCTTCGAACCCATCCGGCAAGGGAAATTGCAGCACGAAATGTTGCTCGGGCTGATCGAAATGTTCGCCAATAAACGTCTTATTCCCCACATTGTTCATGACGAAAATTTCGCGGAACAGCAGCTTGCCTGGCTCAGCGTCGATGAACAGATGCTCTAATTGTAAAACGATCTTTTCGGGACTCGAGGTCGTGTCATATACGATCACATTGCTTTGCGCCACGGGCGTGTCGGTTGTTAAACGCACCGCCTGGCCGTAGTAAACAATATCGACAAATGTGGAACGAGGATAATAAAGTAGGGTGCTATCGAGCTTCAAACCTTGAAATTCAAAATGACCTTTTGCATCGGTTTTTTGCATATACGACGAGTCATCAACGACGGTATGACCACGATTGACAAGTAGATTCACTTCCGCCCCAGCCACAATCGTACTATCGGCTGAGCCGTTATAAACGAAACCAGAAATTTTGCCAGTCTGGGCCAATATCGGCATTGAAAAGAAACTCATTGCTAAGAAAATCAAAACGAAATATCTCATTTTTCCCTTCCGTAATTAACGATCTATTCACTTTAAGATTAAAAAATGCCTTGATTGAATACTCGATCGATTGAGCAGCATCGCTTTTTAGCAACAATGGGCTTTAGTACCGTTTTTTATCATGACACATATGCTTGAAAGCGAAACCTCTGGTCCAGAACTTAAGACTCAACTTGTCACCGTCCTTTTTTACTCTTGGATGACCTGGCATTTTTTGGTCGCTCCGATGATGGAGCTGCCGAATCCTTTTTTCGCGCTGCCTGGATCAGGATAATGGAAACGCCTATGACCATAACAAAGCCTCCAATCCACATCCAAATCTGGAGCGGATTCACCAAAAATGTGAACGTGGCAGATCCATCATCCTGGTAGCTGGATAGAATGGCATAGAGGTCCTCTTTGAATGTCGAGCGAACCGCTACCTCCGTAGTATACTGGGTTTTACCCATGGCGGAATGATAGAAATTTCGCTGCGGCTTCAAAATCCCAATTTTTTTGCTATCTTTGAAGACTTCTAATTCTGCAATAAGTATATCCTGGTTGGTCCGATGGCGTTCTCCCATCCCGGTATAAACCAGGCGGTAGCTGCCAATGCCTGTCGCTTGGCCTTGTTGAAGGGTGATCTGCTTTTCCTGTTTGAAAGCGGTTGTGCCAACAATCGCCAAATAGATCAAAATAACTCCAACATGGATCAAATAACCAGCATAGCGTCGCGTATTATGTTTTAAGGTTCGGAATAACGCAGGAATATAGCGCATTTTTTCTGATTTGACGCGATGACTTGCTGCACCGATGATTTCCGCGGCGATGATCGCCAGAGCAAGAAATGCGATCACTAGGGTGACCAACGCCCAAACATGATTGATCCCAGAAACATAGAGAATGATTCCAAATAACACCGATGTAGTGAAAGGATAAAGGCCTCGATTCAATAGGACTTGATTTGAGGTCTCACGCCACGATAAGATGGGGCAAATCGCCAGCAAAAACAACAGCACGAGTCCAATAGGTTTGGCAATTCGATTGAAATAAGATTCGCCCAAGGCAACTTGCTTTCCGATGAACAACTCGGTAATAGCTGGGGCTAACGTGCCGATCAAGACCATAACCAATAGCACAATGAAGATGATGTTGAGGAGCAGAAAACTGGTCTCGCGGCTCAAAAGCGATTCATAGAAAGATTTGGAGCGCATCTTGTTAATGCGGAACACCATCAAACCGATTGCTACCACCAAGATGATTAGCATGAATACGAGGAATAATGTGCCAAGATTGGATTGGCCAAAGGCATGCACCGAGGAGATGATCCCGCTGCGCGTGATGAAAGTGCCCAGGATGGTCAGCAAAAAGGTGAGGATTGCCAGCGAAACGTTCCAACCGCGCATCAGATCCCGTGTCTTTTGCGCCATGATGGAATGGACCAGCGCCGTACCAGTGAGCCAGGGCAATAGAGAAGCGTTTTCCACTGGGTCCCAAGCCCAATAACCGCCCCATCCCAATTCCACATAGGCCCATTGCGCGCCCAAGAGATTGCCCACGGTCAATGCGATCCAGGCAAATAAGGTCCAATTTCGGCTACGATCCAGCCATAGATCGGAAACATCACCCTTGGCTAAAGCCGCTATTGCATAGGCAAAAGGAATTGTGAAACCGACGAAACCCAGAAAAAGCGATGGTGGGTGAAAAATCATCTCCGGGTTCTGAAGCAACGGATTCAACCCCATGCCATCTGGCGGAACTGGGGACAATCGCTCGAATGGATTGGTGGCGTAGTTGACCAGAACGAGAAAGAAAAGGGTGACAAGATTGACAGTTGCCACCACATGATGTTTAAAAGGATCATCTTTGGTCCGATTCAGAAAAATATAGAGTGCGTTAAAAATCGTTAGCAGCCAGGTCCAGAACAGCAACGATCCTGACTGACCAGCATAAACTGCTGATAACGTGTATAACAATGGCAGGTGTCGATCCGAATAATCAGCGACGTATCGAAACGAGAAGTCGCGGCTGACAAAGGCATGAGCAAGGACAAAGATACTCAGGGTGATCAATATAAATTGACCGTAAACTGCCAGGTTCGCATTTTGGAGCCATGATTTTCGCTGTAATTTTATTCCCGAAACACCTGCCCAAATCGAATAGGCCGAGGCAATAAATGCAAGCAATAATAGGTAATGTCCCAATGACAATGTAATTCTCCTCACATGATCTTAGAGTAATGCCGAACACGGAATGGAACAATTTGGATTTTAGGTTGTGAAGCATGAAAGAAAAATCAGGCAGTCGCGCAATTGCTTCTCAGAAAGGAGCCTCCGCAGATATAAAATGCTATTTATCCGAGGAATTACTCCCGCTTTGCCTCATATTTGGATGGGCATTTGGTCATGATCTGTGTGGCATTGAAGGTACCATTTTCATATTTGCCTTCCACAACCACCGATAGACCTTCTTGAAAGGTATCTGGGGCGACGCCCTTATGTTGAACGTTCAGCACTTTATTGCCGTCCGTCAGTTGAAAGCTGAGCAAAAGGCGCGGAGCATCCCACTGAATCGAGCCTGGAACCACCTCGCCGTTGATGCGCGTCCCTTTTCCCTCAAGCTGATGCGCTTGGGCAAAAAATTCATCAACGGTCAAGAAATAAACGGATGAATCCTTCATGCCCGACCAGAACAAATAAACAACAACGATCAATATGATGAGTCCACCAATAAGCAATTTTTTATTCATGCTGAAATTGCCTCCTGAATAATTCTAATAAAACCGAAATACAACAGAGTTTTTCCGAAGTATCGATGGAAAAAGGCGAGGTCCGGTCACTTAATGATATCCGTGCCCATGAACTCTCTCAGCACCCGAGGAACGATGACTGTACCCTCGTCGGTTTGATAATTTTCTAAGATGGCGATCACCGTTCTCGGCAATGCAAGTCCAGATCCATTGAGCGTATGGACATATTCGGGCTTGGCATTGGCATCGCGCTTGAATCGGATATTGGCGCGTCGAGCTTGGAAATCCTCAAAATTGCTGCAAGATGACACTTCCAGCCACTTGCCGAGACCATCAGCCCAGACTTCGATGTCATAGCATTTAGCAGCCGCAAAGCTCAGATCTCCAGTCGAAAGAGCCATGACACGATATGGCAACTCCAAGAGTTGCAAGACTTCCTCAGCATTTTGAAGCAACTTTTCCAATTCATCGTAAGAACTTTCTGGCGTGACAAATTTCACCATTTCGACCTTATCAAATTGATGCACCCGCACCAGTCCACGAGTATCTTTGCCATAGGTCCCTGCTTCGCGACGAAAGCAAGGGGTATAGGCGGTATAATATATTGGCAGGTCCTCGCCTCGAAGGATTTGATCGCGCAACAAATTCGTCACTGGCACTTCAGCCGTGGGGATAAGAAACAAATCGTCTTGCGAGGTGACGTACATGTCATCTTCGAGCTTGGGAAGCTGCCCGGTGCCGAACATGCTTTCGCGATTCACCAAAAACGGTGGATATACTTCGGTATAACCATGTTTTTTGATATGAAGATCAAGCATAAAATGGATCAGCGCGCGCTGCAACCGGGCCCCCAGACCTTTATAGTTAATGAAAAACGAGCCGGCGACGCGAGACCCTCCTGCAAAATCGATGATCCCCAGCTTCTCGCCGATCTCCCAATGCGGTTTTGCTTTGAAATCCTTAGGAGGCAGTTCGCCCCAGCGTTTGACCTCTAAATTTGCTGAAGCATCCTGACCAATCGGGACCGATTCATGGGGAATGTTAGGGATGCGGATTAGGATGTCATAGATCTGCTGGTCGAGGGTTTTCACCCGATCGTCCATTTGTTTGATCCGATCTGCCACGGATTTCATTTGACTAATCAGATGACTGGCATCCTGTCGTTGCTGTTTCAAACGACCGATCTCCTCAGAGACCTGATTTCGTTCATGTTTTAGCGCTTCGACTTCAGTCAGAATCTGCCGTCGCTCCCCATCCAATTGCAACAGGCGATCGATATCTGCATGATCATTTTTTAGCTGAATGGCTTGTTTGACGCGATCGACATTGTTGCGAATAAACTTGATGTCTAACATGTTGAGTCCTCACCTATTATATTTTGGGTCTTTAGCTCGCATCCCGCTATTATTCTTTCATCGATTCGTTATCAGTCTCAGAGATCGTAGAACCGATCAATCAACTAAGAAGCGATCCAGTATTCCATTATTTTGATTTATGCTTTTAACACCGGAATGATGCAAAAGTTCACTTTTCCAATGCGCTACCAGGATAAAACAAACCAAAAAACCGATCATTTAAAAAATCAAGCTATCGATGAATCAGTATGCTGTCAAATTCGCTATTGTCCTTTGCCGCGCAACATGACATAAATGGTGCTTAGAATGATCTTCAAATCCATCCGCAACGAGACGTTTTCGATATAAAACAGATCGTATTCGAGTTTTTTCTTGACGCTCTCGATGCTGGTGTCGTACCCGCCTTTGATCTGCGCCCAACCAGTGATCCCTGGCTTCATGCGAAGTCGTCGCGCATAAAGTGGGATCTCTCTTTTAAGTTTTTCGACAAAAAAAGGTCGTTCTGGACGAGGACCGACCAAGCTCATTTGACCGATCAGAACATTGTAAAATTGGGGAATCTCATCGATCCTCAGTTTGCGAATAATGCGGCCGACAAAAGTCACCCGAGGATCGCGCTGACCTGCCCAGACTGGCCCGGTTTCCTTCTCAGCATCGACCACCATAGATCGAAATTTATAGATCGTGAAATGCTTACCATCCTTTCCGACGCGCTTCTGACGAAACAATACTGGCCCACGAGAATCCAGCTTGATCAAAATCGCCACTAATAACCAGACTGGCATAAAACCGACCAAAACGATAATTGACACGGCGACATCGATAATTCGTTTAATGCGTTGCTCCCACTGCGGCATCATTTGGGGCAAGATCTCGATTAACGGAAAAGCGTAAATTTGATTGGTGCGGCCGTAGCCCATCACAATGTCATAAAGATCTGGTACAATCTTCAAATTGACCAATAACGAATCGCAATAGGAGATGATATTGATTACCTCTTTGGGCGAGCTTTTCTTCGCTGCGATAATGATCTCTTCAATTCGTTGTTGCTCCACGATCCGTGCAATATCTTTATAATGTCCCAGCACAGGGACGCCCTTATAATTGGCATTCACATCCTTTTTCGACGGGGAGATAAATCCGACGACATCATAGCCGAGGGCACGATATTGATTGATCTTATCATATAATTCCTGAGCTTTCTCATTCCATCCAATGATCAGGGTCTTGCGCCGGCCAAATCCCATTTCCAATAGCTTCCGCTGGATCGTTCGCAGCAAAATCCGCTCGCTGCTGGTAAAAAAGACCAGCATGAACCAGTAGGAGATGATAATGATGCGACTCACCGAGGGGGGTGATTGGAGATCGGTTCGAGTGTCAAAGGTCAGAAGAAACAGCAGCAACACACCGATAGACACAGTCTTAAGGACAGTGACAAATTCATCGAAGCGCGATTGCGCATACCAGGATTTATAAAGACCAAAGAAGAAGAACAGAAAAAACCAGTACAGGAACAAAATGAACGACAGTAGCAAATTACTGGCAAGCCCTGGTTCGATATAGTAATTCAACGAATGGCGCAGCAAAACCCAGCACAGATAGGTTAAATTGATGGCGATAAAGTCGCCAACCAACAAAAATATTTTCTCTATGGCTTTTGGCATGGATCGAATTTCAACCTCGGATCGGATTCCAGGTCACTACGGTTTTGCGTTTGATCAAAAAACTAACGATCGCCTGGAACGAGGCCAAGTTCACCAGACAATAATAAAACGGGGCATAAAATAGAAAATTATGATAGCGCTTTCGCTCCATTCCATATCCGAACAAAGCGGCTGCATAGAATAGACATTGCAGCACAAAGGTGATTTGAAAAAGCCTGATATGCAACAGAAATAAATTGATCACAAATAGAATCGGTAAATAAAATGCAACCAACCAGCGAAGGATTTTATGAGAGAATAATTGAAAGCTTAGCATAGGATATTTGATCGGGTTTAAAAAAGATCGATGTTGCAGCAGCGAATAGAAGCTGCGGTTAATGATGCGTTTCTTTCGCTGATATTCCTCCTGGAAGCTGCTCATGGTCCTTTCAAAGCAGAGGGCAGCAGGTTCGTAGACGACACGGTAACCTTGCTCAATGATGGTCAACGGTTCGATTAGGTCGCTAATGATGTCGTCAGCTAAAGGGACATACAACTGCTTTCGAACCGCATAAATCGATCCATTGGCACCCAGAATGGAAGCCGCGCGACTCTCCTGGCGTTTGAGAAACTTTTCATAATCCCAATAAACATTTTCGGCCTCGCCAATGGGATTTTTGCTATCAGTAACGTAGACCAGCTCGCCACAGACACAGCCTACCGATGGATCGAAAAAATTGCGGACAATTTTGCGAATCGCATCCGAGCGATAAAAAGCATTGGCATCAGAAAACACGATGATCTCGCCGTGTGCATGGCTTACCGCCAAATTTTGACCTGCGGTCTTGCCCTTTCGTTCTGGTAATCGGAGCAAAATGACCCCCTGGGAGGCAAAGCGTTGCACAATCGCATCGGTCTCATCGGTCGATGCATCGGAAATAACCATGATTTCCAGCTTTTCCTTTGGATAGTCCAGCGCAAGGCAATTTTCTAACTTTTGCTGGATCACGGCAGCCTCGTTATAAGCCGAAATGATAAGCGTTACAGAAGGCTCATGATCATCGTTTTTCTTGACACGGTGCGGTTTTATCGCCGCTATGAGTGTAATGAGCAGCGGATAGCCGACGTAAACATAAAAGATGATCGCGATAAAGAAATAAAAGATGGCTGCTAACATAAAGTCTGATCTGATTGATTAAGGCCGACCCGTCAGACCGATGAAGCAAGCGCTGGCGGTATTATTGGTTGGAATCTAAAGAAAATGGTTTTACCTCCAGATATCAAATACTGTTTATTCAACTTTGTGCAAGAGAAGATCGTTCCCATGTACGATGCGTCATAAGTTCTCCTCTAAAATTGCGACGATGCGACGCGCTGCCTGACCATCCCACAATGGTGGGATTTGACCTTGACGGGATTGGCCATCAAGAATTTTGTAACTCTCATGGACGATGCGATCTGTGTTCATGCCTACTAACACATTTGTGCCGAGCTCCACTGTGATCGGCCGTTCGGTATTACGCCGCAAGGTGACACATGGAATACCCAGCACGGTGGTTTCCTCTTGAATCCCACCAGAATCTGTCAGCACCAAACTGGCGTTTCTCATTAGTTGCAGAAAATCCAAATAGCCCAGGGGTTCGATCAAGCGGAGATTCTTGGCTCGCTCGATGCGCCAGTCGAATTGGAATTGCGTCAGCATTTTCCGAGAGCGCGGATGAATTGGGAAGATGATCGGGACTCGTGAGGCGATCTGTTCCAGTGCGGAGAGGATTCGATCGAAAGTTTGCCGATCATCGACATTGCTGGGCCGATGCAGAGTAAGTAATGCATACGGCTGGTGATTAAGTCCCAAATGGTTAAGTATAGTCGACTGTTGAGCGCGCTGGAGGTGGCTCATCAAAGAATCGATCATCACATTGCCTACGAAGAAAATTTTATTCGGATCGATCCCTTCATGGATCAAATTGCGCCGGCCGCTCTCCTCTGTGACAAATAAAAAATCCGCCAAGGAATCGGTCACGATGCGGTTGATCTCTTCAGGCATCGAGCGATCAAAACTTCGCAGTCCTGCCTCTACATGGGCGATTCGGACTTGCAACTTGGACGCTACCAGCGCCGCAGCCAACGTGGAATTGACATCTCCAACCACCAACACCAAATGCGGCCGAAGCTCTTGGATAATCCGTTCTAATGCGATCATGATCGCTCCGGTCTGTTGGGCATGGCTCCCAGATCCACACCCCAAATAAATGTCAGGTTCAGGGAGATTTAGATCATGAAAGAAGATCTGCGACATCTTCTCGTCATAATGCTGACCAGTGTGTACCAGTGTAGCGCACAAGCGATTGGAGACTTGCATGAGCCGATGGATTGGGGCGATCTTCATAAAATTTGGGCGCGCCCCTACGATATTCAAGATGCGAACCCTATTCTGCTGCTGATCCATGATGTCTTAGCCGTTCTTTTTGCCTGAAGAAGCGATCAACAAGCTTCGCTCAGGCTGTTCTCATTGAAAATCCGAAATGATTTTTTAGCTGATCAATCGCGCCATTACTTTCAAATCGTATTGTATCGGCGCTCAATCCCAGTCGATAATTCGATATGAACAGGGGCGAATTGAACTGGCCCGATTGCCTGAAAAATTCTGGAAATTTCCCTGCCGAAGGTCCATTCTTTCAGGCAATCGGTGTAGCTTGATAAAAAATGCTGTGAGAATCTTCGAGTCAGTTTATTATTGGGATGGTGACTCTTCTTTACAGTAGATATCGGTGTAGAATCCGCGACCTGAACCCAATTTGACGATTTTATCGAGACCATCTTTAATATTTTTAGTGAGATTTCTGGTATCGACCAAAGCCTTCGAGTGCTTCAAGATGAATTCGGCGTCATAGACATCATGATCGGCGGTAACGACTACAACGTCCTGAGCCTCAAGCAGCTCTTTGGTCAATGGTTGCGATTCATATAATTTGCCAGCGATTTTGATCTGGGGGACGTAGGGATCGTTGTAGCAAAGCTGTTTCACCCCGCGCTGTAACAGAAGCTCCATAATTTTAATCGCTGGCGAGTTGCGCGTGTCGTCCACGTTTTTCTTGAAAGCAATTCCCAATATCAAAATTTTTCCTTTGCGGATCGACGAGTCCACGTTCGCCAGGGCGCGACGGATGTTGCCGATCACATAGAATGGCATTTCTTCGTTTGTTTCGGCAGCTAGTTCGATAAATTTGGTGTGAAAATCATATTCCCGGGCCTTCCAAGCCAGATAATAGGGATCGATCAGGATGCAATGTCCCCCGATTCCTGGACCAGGATAAAATGGCATGAAGCCAAACGGTTTGGTCGCTGCTGCATCGATCACCTCCCAGATATCGATACCGCCCATGCGGTCGCACAATTGTGCCATTTCGTTGACCAGAGCGATATTGACACTGCGGAAAATATTTTCCAGTAATTTTTCCATCTCGGCCACGCGAGGGCTGGAAACGGTATGCACCTGTTTCACAACTTGAGAAATTGCCAATCGTGCGACTTCAGTGCATTGAGGAGTAACGCCGCCGACAACGATCGGCGTATTTTCGGTATTATATTTTTTGTTACCGGGATCAATTCGTTCTGGGGAAAAGGCGAGGTAAAAATCTTGTCCAACCTTTAGGCCAGTTTGTTCGAGAATCGGCAAAACCTCCTTCTCGGTCGTCTCTGGATAAGTGGTGCTTTTTAAAATTATGAGTTGCTCGCGCCGCAGCCCTTTCGCGATCTGACGCGCTGCATCCCAAATATAGCTATTGTCTGGATCCTTATGAACGGTAAACGGGGTTGGCACGCAAATATAAATCACGTCCATCTCCGCTACTCGATCGTAATTGGTCGCTGCTGTGAGCTTACCTTGCTCCACTGCTTTGACAAATTTTTCTTTTGGAACATCGTCAATGTAATTTTCGACCCGATGAATTTTGTCTATTTTTCCCTGATCCAAATCTACGCCAAGCACTCTAAATCCTTTGTCGGCATATTCCACCGCCAAAGGTAACCCAACATAACCCAATCCCACTACTCCAATCGTAGCGGTTTTGTTTTGAATTTTTTCTGTTAATCCCATAGTATCTCCAATAGTTAATTCATCAATAACATAAATTGGCGTTCCTTTCGACAGGATAGGATGATTATCGCTTTCAATAGCTCTCTGTCGAATAGAGTCATCATTTTACTTTCGATCAATCATCTAGAGTTTATAATGTCGTTTATAATAATCCAAATATTCACCGCTTTTGATCTTCTGCCACCACGACCGATTATGGCTGTACCAATCGATGGTGAGCGACATCGCTTCGTCAAATGAGGTTTTCGGCTCCCAGCCGAGCGATCTCAATTTGCTACAATCCACAGAATAGCGACGATCATGGCCCGGCCGATCGGGCACAAATTGGATCAGCGCTTCGGATTTGCCCAATTTGTTAAGGATCAGCCTGGTAATCTCCAAATTGTCACGTTCGTTGCCAGCTCCGATGTTGTATGTCTCTCCATTGCGGCCATATTTTAATAAAAAGTCGATCGCATCGCAGTGATCCCGGACAAAAATCCAATCGCGCACGTTCTTCCCATCGCCGTAGAGTGGCAGTTTCTTGTCCTCGATCGCATTAGTGACGAACAACGGGATCAATTTTTCAGGATATTGGTACGGTCCGAAGTTATTGGAGCAGCGCGTGATAATGACGGGTAGCCCATAAGTGACAAAATACGAATAAGCCAGCCGATCGGCACCAGCTTTGGAGGCAGAATAGGGGCTCGATGGCATCAGCGGATCGGTCTCTTTAAAAGAGCCAGCAAGGATGCTGCCGTAAACTTCATCGGTGCTGATTTGAACAAATTTTTTAATTTTGTTCTTTCGCGCCGCCTCCAACAACACAAATGCGCCAAAAATATCGGTCCGAATAAAATCATCGGGATGACCAATGGAGCGATCGACATGGCTTTCGGCTGCGAAGTTAATCACAAAATCGCATCCAGGCATCAACTGTTCGACCAGTTGGGCGTCACAAATATCCCCCTTCACAAATCGATAATTCGGGTGCGATTCGATGTCCCTCAAATTTTCCAGATTGCCTGCATAAGTTAATTTATCGAGATTAATGACTTCATCTGATCCCCCTTTTTCAAACAAATAATGAATGAAATTGCTGCCAATAAATCCAGCACCACCGGTGATGAGATATCTTGCCATGTTGCAGTCCCCTTTTGATTAGTTCTGGCGTGATGAATCATGCTACCAACCGATATGGCCGCTTCGGTCATTTCTCATAGAATTTTTAAACAGGACAGAATGAATTGATCATTCGAGGGAAACAGCGAATCGTCCTTCCCGATCGATCATCTTCCCCAAGGCCGCTACGAAAGTCAGGATTGCGAAAATGGTTACTGAAAAACAGATCAAATATTAAATGCCGTTGCCCAAATACAAAACTCATGAGTTGTTTGAATAAGACGACCCATCTAATTTTAAAGGGCAAAATGTACAAAATTCCAAAATAAAAGTCAATGATTTAATCGTTAAGCTTATGCCATAAATTTGAACTAATTTCACAGATTGTACCGCACCAGAAGAGACGGCTGATTGGATGAAAGTTGGTGTAATTTGGAACAATGGCAGGGCTGAATCAAGATCGAAAGTACACGTTAGAACAAAATTATTAATGAATCGCGCTTACACGAGAGACCCCTTATCAATTGGATAGCGATCACAGAAATATTTCTCGATTGTTGAAGATGAGATAATAGCTTTAAACTCTGTTGGCCATTTGCTATTTTGAAAGAACGGAGCTAGATTCGTTTGTTTGATGCAGGTTGCTTTGTTTTTACAAACTCCCCTCAGATTGGCTTCTCCTGAACGAAGGGAGGATGAGGACAACGATGATGCGAGATTGGTTTTACTTTTTTGATGATCGAAATATTTTGAGATAGATATGGATTCCAATCCCGGCCACGATTACCAGATTGGAAACCATGAATGTGTTCCAAAATGGGCTCGCGAACATTTCACGGCTGAATAGAATGCGCCCGATCAGAATCAATAAGCTCAGCAGCAATAGGAGCGCCCCATAAGCATAATACAAGTAGAAATTGGATTGATCGTACTCCTCGAAAAAGATTCGAATCACATAGTAACTCACGAGACTGGTGACGATTCCGAAGAGAATTTCGAACAACATAGTTGTCCCTCCTCGATTGGTGAGCTGCGCCATTGTTAATATTTCTCATTATCTCTACGGGAATAACTCTGAATAGAAAACTGAAGCAAAAAAGGTGATTCAACAAGCGTATTTTAAAACGCGATGGAAGCCAATTCGGCTTGCAGATGAGGGTTGGGAAAACAGCTTAGAAACCAGAAACCAGAAACCAGGCTCAGATGAAACATTCCGAGGTCCAGCTACCAAAGAGATGATCGCCGCAAAAAGCACAAAAATCACGCTAGTTGTTGAATCGATGTTGGAATGTTTGCTTTATGATGATCGACCTTAATGATTTTGAGTCGCAACCACCTCCAGTCCAGGTTCTTTCAAGGATAAGACTGGCAAAAGCACCAATGATAATATACACGGTTTTTCCAGAAAGTCAAGCGATTTGTTGGGGACGAAAAAGGCAATTTTTCCGGCCAGAAAGGGAACAATGCGCAGCAGCTCTTGGAATGTCCTCCTTTTCGGCAGAAAGTTGGAATCTTGATCTGATAAATCTATTTCTCATCTTCACCAAAATAGATAAAGCGATCGATCAAATTGACATAATTGCTCCAGGCCCGTCCTGGTTCTTTTTCTTTGGCCATAATTCGTTGGAAAGCAGCGACCGATGAGTCAAGATTATCGATGAAATTCAGAATCAGTGCTTCGATCGTCATAGGGACAACAGGCGAGCCGCGTTCCTTTTCACCATGATGGCTCAGAATACAATGCACGAGTCGCTGCTGCAGTGATGCAGGGAAGTCCTGAATCTGTTCGATTTTTCGAATGACCATATTGCTCCCCAGTACGATGTGACCTAATAATCGACCTGGGGTGGAGTAATCGACAAAGCCGCGGAGGCTGAACTCTTCAATTTTTCCGACATCATGAAGAAAGGCTGCGGTGAGCAATAGGTCGCCATCGACCAGATTGCCATAATAGTCGACGAAAAACCGGCAGACCTGAACCACAGAGAGCGTGTGCTCTAATAGCCCACCAATATAGGTATGATGCCATAGCTTGCCCCCAGGCGAGTGACAGAAGCGATATTCGAAGTCGGGGTCGGTCAGAAATAGATCGATGAGCCGTCGCAGCTCTGGATGATTCACTGCTTTAAGGGTCGATTTTAGTTTATCATACATTTCTGGGATGCTTCTGGGGCTGATTGGAAGAAATTGTTCTGGTCTAACTAGATCGCGATCCGTGGCCTTGCGAATCTGCTCGATGGATAAATGGTTTTGATCCAGGAAGGTGATTACCTTGCCTCTCACTTTGACAATATCGCCAACGTGAAGGGATTTGTTGGCTGTTTCGATATCGTTCCATAACGAGCCGCGGATTCGACCGCTCCGATCGCCTAATTCAAACGACAGATAAGTTTCATTGGTTGACTTTTTATCTTTTAGCTCTTTTTTTCTAATGACGAAATACCCAAGCACCACATCCCCAGGCACCAGATCGCTAATTTGCTTCTGTTCCATGTGGCTTCCTCCTGAGTATTCGGCTAATAGGGTTTGAGGACCAACAAATCGAAATCAGACGAGCCGATTTCGGCACTATCCGTAATAGCGAGGTGATAGTTATGGTTCAACCATAATTGGGTTTGATCTTTATAATGCGGGCTGAGCGGATGACCCGATTGACCTGTTGGGATCACTATTAACGAACGACGCCGGTCGGCCAAATCGACGATCTGCCGCATCGACGGACCAGCGAGGACTCGAAAATCAGGTTGGCTAATGGAGTAGGTCGCATTATTGACAGAATTGTACGCCCCTCCGATCGGGAAAGGACCGATATTAAGCCAGCGATCCAAAGGGGAACGCTTGCCCAGAGCATGTTGGAAGGTAATGGTGTGAAGATTTCCCCAGCGCCAATGATCGACAATACCTCCAGCGGTGATCTTCATATAGCCGAAAGCTTCGGCTAAAGAAATTTGGACTATGTCCTGAAGCGTCTCTTTCACGGATCCAGTATTTACGTTATCGAACCAATTGGAACTGGACTTGGTGATGAGGTGATCGGTCATGCGAATGAGCAATCCCGGGAATTGTGCGAGTTCGTGATAGAGGGTGTCGCCCAGTTCGTCGGCAAAGATATTTCTGAAAAATCGGGTGAGAAAAACTTCGAAGATCGCGGCGGCCGAGGAGGACGGATCCGAATTCAGATCCCAATCTTGCAGCGCCTGGATGGCATATTGGTCGAATGGATCGTTTTTTGTGACCTTGGGCAACTCATTTCGGATCAGTGGCATCAGGAATTGAGCGTGCAAAGAAAATTGATCCGATTGAATCCGTTTAAGATCCTCGGGAGACAAGCGATCTTTGGCTGCCAACAATTGGGCAATTCGCTGGGCACGATAAGGAGGCTCCCAATAGCTGCTGATGTAATAGGGATAATCATCCGGGACCACTTTGTTATTTGCTGTCACAATCACACCATCGGCTGGATTGAATAGGTGCGGCAATTTATCGAATGGGATAGCGCCCAACCATTCGCCCTTCCCGGTCCAAGCTGGTTGCGGGATCACCCCGCTTCCACTCTGCCGAAGCGGAATATAGCCAGCGCAATAGTAGCCAATATTACCCGAAGTGTCCGCATAAATGAAATTCTGCGCCGGAGCGGTAAAAAGTTTCAATCCAGTCGAAAACTCATCCCAATTATGTGCGCGATTGATATGATAAAAAGCCATCACCTCATCACTGGGCATTTGCCCCGTCCATTTCATCGAAATTGCTGTACCCAGCTTTGCAATGGCTGGGTGTAGGGCAGAAATGATCGGGCCGTGCTGTGTCGAATAGATTAGAAAACTATCGGCAGGCTGATCCTTAATGGCGATCATTTCGCGAGTGACCTTCATCTCGATCCAAGCGTTGCCAGACCAGTATTGGGTGGGGTTCGCTGGATTCAATTTTTCCTCAAAGAAATCACAACCGTCGGCCATCGCATTGGTCAAACCCCAAGCAATGGACGCATTATGCCCGATGACAATGCCCGGAACCCCAGGGAACGAAACCCCATAGCAATCAATACCTGGCGCTTTAAGATGGACTTCATACCAGATGGATGGAGCCTGGTGCATCAGGTGAGGGTCGTTGGCCAACAGCGGTTTGCCCGACCGGGTTCGTTGCCCTGCCAATACCCAGCTATTGCTGCCCAAACCTGGCATCGGGCAAAAGGGCAATCCGATGGTACTAGCGCTGAAGCGCAACCGTTGCGGCTTGATGGCTGGAAACAAATGATCGATATTCTTGACGATTGCTGGCGCATCGACGGCATAATCTGGCAGGATCTCTTTGAATTTGACTGGGTCGACACGATATGCGATAGCCGCCATCACTGGATCGACTTCCCAGGCCAGTTCCAAAACCCAGGCGATTAACCGTTGATAGGCTAAGCTATGCTCGATCTTCCAAGGCGCTGGCTGGGTCGCATATTGAAGCAGGCTGAACTCAATTGGCAGCTTGCCGCTGTTCTGACTGATATACGCATTGACCCCATCCGCATATGCTTCAAGAATGTGACGTGATTTCGATGATATATGCTGGGTCAATGCCTCGGCGATGCGAGGAATGCCGATGGTTCGGATGCGCTGATCAAAGGCAAGTGTCGTTGGCCCGAATATTTCGGACAATGTCCCAGTCGCCAGTCGTCGATTCAACTCCATCTGCCAAAGGCGATCTTGTGCGGTTACATATCCCATGGCAAAATAGAGATCGGCATCGTTCTGTGCAAAGATATGAGGTACACCAAAATGGTCGCGATAAATTTTTACGGGGGATTGAAGCCCTTGCAGCGTGATGGTCCCTGTTGTCTGCGGCATCGATCGTTTGACGATCCGCACTCCCAAAATAATGATCGCAACAGCCATAAAGATCAGAATCCCCAAAATACCGATCGTAATTTTTAAAAACCTTGGCACGGCACCTCCAGCATCAAGTTAGTATTGAAGCCTATTGTTCAACATTATTTTTAGAAATGATCATTTGCAATCCTTGCAGGAAAAAGAAAGAATTTCTATATTATGCACAAGCAATTTTCATTTTGCAGCGTGATTGCTCACGCGTAGCAATTTAGCTCTCAACTGTCCAAGAATTTTTGCACATCTGAACGACGATGGTGATTTTCCATCGTTCTTTTATTCTGACCTTCCTGTGCAAGCACTTCAGATTGATCTGCTTGGCCGCCTATGGATTTCAGCTTTTGATCAGCGAGTCAGTTCCACTGGCACAGTAAAAACTCGCTGTAAATGATCGCGCTCGATGAACTCGATAGTCCCAAAGATCCGATAACCATCAGGAGGAATTCTTGGGCTGTTAGATAAAGTAAGCTCTAAACGATTGCTGACGAATGGGTACAACTTAAATATTCGATCCGTATCGTGATAAATTTTGATATTGATCGGGTCTCGAATGTAAAATTTTTCGGTCATGTTAAAACCCCAATCGCTATTATAACTGGAGTATGCGAAGGCTGCGGCCAGTTCAAGCGTATAGCGGCCGGTTGCGACCTGATCCAGCACTACCGTGAGCCGATCGGTAGTGAATGCGTCTTGATAAACAGCGGCACCTGAGGCATCATAAACACTTACAGCAAGATCAGTAAATTTTAGAAACGATTCGTCATCCACATCCAGCTCGAACTCCACCCGTTCTACGGACGATTCAACGGTGAAATCATAGCTAAATATATCGTCGTCACGGATCTGATGATGAACTTTGCGCTGGAAGCCTTGCAATTTACCGCGACCAAAGCCATAGAATGGGATGCTAAACTGATTCATTACCGTCAAAGCAGCGCTTGGTGCGCTCCCAGATGGATAGCGAATATCTGAAATCGGCAGCGGCTCGATCTTGAAACTTCCGAAACGAATGGAAAGATCGTAATCGGATGTCCTGAGATTCAGCAGATCGGCATAGACATCGATCTCCCAGATGCCTGGCTGCAATAGTTCCCCGGGAATTGTAACCAGCTCCTGGTTCTCTCCTCTACTGGTTACCTTTGGTGTCGAAGCATAATTGATCCCGGCTGGTGTGAAGATGAAACCGGACACCTCACAATAGCGATTGCTGGTCGGCGCAAGCGTGATTTGGCATGTGGTAGCACCAGGTGGCACAAGGAAAAAATAGCGATCGACATCTCCTGGGCTGAGACGTCGGCTGAGGAAGTTCTGCTGATATTGATTGCTATGGTCAAATTGATAAGGGATGACAATGGTTGTCATCAGTTCGAATTCCCGAGCAGCGGGTATATAACGTGGCTTTCCTGGGATCTTACGGTAGGCTAAGATCTTGCCGACGTAAAGCCCCGGGCTTTTCAACAAATCTGTTTGATAATCCACCATCACCCTAGCTGGTGATTCTCCCTGAATGTAAATCGATTTTTGTCGAGGTGAGAGCCAGGGATGAGATGCTTGGAGGTCGTAGGCCCGATAAAAATTGGCGCGTTCATCCGCGGTCAGGGAATCGGGGAAAATCGGGCGAATGGTGAAGGTTTGAGCTTCAGCATCAGCTGGATAATAGCTGCCCGTGCGCCAGTAAGCCGCTGAGGCAACATCGTCCGGTTGGCCTGGGGATTCAGTGGTGATTTGATAATCGAAAATAGCAACGCGGCGCGAATGGCTGGAATAATCTTTTAAAAATTGAAAGGCGGCTGGCACATTGATTACGCCATTGCCTTGGTCCAGATAATTATATCCAGCCAGAGGCTGAGCGGTGAATTTCAATGCTCGGTGCAATAGCAGATTGTTGATGATAAGTGCAGGAGCATTTTGCTGGCAAGCGCTCCACAACAGCGCCGCCGCACCAGCCACCTGAGGGGCAGCCATGCTCGTACCTCGCATCAAGCTTTGATCAGTAAATCTGGGGACCGTGGCAGCCGCTGCTCCTGGGGCCAACGCATCGGGCTTACCGAGCTCACCACCGCGGCTGCTGAAGTAAAATATTTTATCGTTACCTATTTTTGCCCCGTAGCAATCCCGCGCCACATCCACAGGGAGCATTGCCCCCACGGAAAACGCCAGACCAGCTGCCGCTGGACTCCCAATCGTCGATATGCCTGGACCTTCATTTCCATTGCTGACAGCCATAAAAATATTTTGATTATTGGAAAGAATATTGGAAACGATGTGATCGATATCGCTCTGGCCTTCACGAATAGAACCGATACCATAGCTCAGATTGACCACCACTGGCTTGTGGGTTCGTCTGGCAAAATCTTCAACAAAGTTGAGCGCATTCCGCATGCTGCCAGTTACGGTACAACTCCCTTCATAGTTGCCGCTGCCAATTTTGAGGCTGATAATCTGAGCGCCAGGTGCAATGCCATTGAAACCTGGTTGATCATAAAGCTCAAACCCGGCAGCTATGCCAGCCACGTGTGTCCCATGGCCACTATCATCAAAATGAAGAGAGACTTTGTCAAACGGATGAATGTTTAACGCTATGGTCATCGGTCGGCGATCGAACTTGGGGTCGCCACCCCGAAAATGAAATGTATCATAGTTCACCCGATAATCACGCAGCGGCTGTTCATCATCGATATGTCCATCGCCATCGGTATCGACGTAAGCGATCCAATAGCTGCTATCCGCTGCCGCTATGGGAAATGCAAGCACACCGAATTGGTCGTCCTGCCGACCGTTATTGTTGATGTCTGGCACATCGGAATTTTTGAGATGTTGTTCATCAAAATGACCGATGAAATACTCGCTATCGGCAGGCTGATGGTGGAGGAGATGATGGTTATAGAGCCGGAAGCCATCTGGATGCTCGATGAACTGTTCTCGACCTTCAGATTTGATCAGCCCGACGGAGAGCAGAACATCCCCCTGACCCGAGAAGTCCCGTGCGTCAATCACTTTCACCTGACCAGTGGAGGTTTTGAGCAGACCAGCCACGCTCATGTCCACACCGCTGTCGAGAATGAAAATAACAACCCCTCGGCCATCATATTTGGGGTACATTTGGAGGAACTGCTGAGCGCCGATAGCTGTTGTCGAAAGAAAGCTCCATTTGTTCTCCGATCTGCCC
The DNA here is from genome assembly GCA_034506395.1 of candidate division KSB1 bacterium. Taxonomy (NCBI): domain Bacteria; kingdom Pseudomonadati; species Candidatus Zhuqueibacterota bacterium. The sequence continues at coordinate 125,933 of JAPDPQ010000002.1, forward strand.
TGTGCGAGCATCAGCTTGCTGTCCAGGCCTGAAATCAAAAGGATCGCTAAAAAGATGATTGCAAATTGACGATTACGATGGTTGCCCATGAAGTCTTCTCCCAGAGACGATCGTCTATATCTTTTATCCTTTAAACACCACTGGCGAGCTGAGGTTGCATTTTTGAACAAAAACTTACAGCATTACGGCTGAAGAAAATTGCAATCAACAAGGGCAATTCCGATCCAATGGCTGAAGAAAATGAAGTGCCGAATTATTTGGATTTGATATAACCCTGTTGTTTTGATCGATGAAATGGCTATAGTATGCAGAGCAGCCGCTGCAAATTCTCTCCTAAAATCAACGCTTTGTGTGGATCTGATATTGGGAGTCGCTGAACGCGTTCAATATTTCTAATCAAATTCTCTCTTCCAAAGGGCGTATCAGAGCCCAACAAGACATGATCAGCACCAAAAGTGGAGATCGTTGCTAAAATCCGATGATCTGAAATCAGCGGCGTAGGGGAAATATCGAAATAGAGATTCGGTAATAGATGGGCATGGCGCGCGAAAATTTCAAGCCCGATGAGATGGGCGATGATGAAATTCGCCTCCGGAAATTTGCCAGCTAAACCAATACATTCGATCACATCCCTTCTACTGTAAAGATGCAGAAAAATTGGAAGCCTATGCTCAATGGCAAAACGAACCACCTCAGCGAATAGCGGATCGTCCAATTGAAAATAATCCGATGGTTGGTGCAATTTGATCATTTTGAAATGCCAGTCCCGATAGCATTGGACCAGTTCGGACAATGCGTTTGGAATTTTTGGATTGAGCCAGTAGCATTGGATAACCCGCTCTGGGCAGTGTTGGGTCAGTTCATATACGTATTGATTATCGGGAGCCAGGTGGCGTCGGATGGTTGGATATGTCAACAGTCGAATGATTCGGTTAATGGGAAACATCAGATCCGAGCGGGGGAACCAATGCGCCAAACGCGGTGAATTCTGTTTTCGCTCATTGCTTGGCAGCCCAGGACACAGAACGACCTTCGCAGCATGCGCGCGATCCAATGTTTCAACGAGATTTTCAGCCCGAAAAAATTCGCCGCTGGAATGGGCATGTCCGTCGATGATCATCGGTCAGCTTTCGTATTGATGAAAATGGAGAGATAATGAACTAGGCCGATTGGCTCGGTCATTTGCCATTGAAAACCGTAACGAGATACGATCTCTGTAACAGTATTGGGCGCTAATCGGATCGAAAGCGGAGGACCGGGATGGCTTTCAACTTTTTCGAATTCGATCACAGCAAACCGACCTCCCTGCTTTAATATTCGTTCGATTTCTTTTAATACTCTGTCATCGGTCTTTTCCGCAACGAAGTCGTGGAGCACGGTTGCTAATAAGCAGATATCAGCACAAGAGGTTTTCAATGGGATGCATTGGGTCGCATTAGCCAGCACTGGGAGCACGGTGGCGATCTTTCGGTGCTTGATTTGTGAGGCCAATTCGATGAGGCCTTCTTGCCAAAGATCAACAGCATAAACTCGGCCTTGACTACCGACATAATCGAATGCCGCCAGAGCATAATACCCATAGCCGCAGGCAACATCCAAAAATACCATACCTGGACGCAATTTTATGGCATTAAAAAACCGAACTGAATCGATTTTGTCAAAGCTACTTCCCCCAGCGGCGATCGGTTTATGATCCATACTTACGCCTTGGTTTATTGGTAGATCGGATTTTGTTTCCGACAAAACTCTTCGAGTCCGCGGAACACTGCTCTGGCTAATCGATCTAAGAATCGATCGTCCATCAGCAGCATTTCGTCCTCTGGATGGGACATGAAGGCCCCCTCAACTAAGACGATGAGCATATCGGTCTGCCGAGTTACATAATAATCAGACTGGATAAATCCGAACGGCGTCAATCCCAACTCGAGCAGATAAGGATAGATCGCCCGAGCGAGCTCGCAATTTTGTGGAATAGTGAAATAGGTGCTCGTGCCTCGAACTGCCAGTGGATCTGAGCTGGCCCCGATAGAATTATTATGGAGCCAGCAGAAAATATGGGTGTTGGCCCGTCGGGCGATATTGATGCGCTCCGCAAGACTCAGCGTGGTATCGGTTTGGCGCGTCAATACCACTTTTGCCCCGGCCGAATCCAAAAGTGCAGCCAATTTTTTGGTGTAAGCTAAGTTGACGTCTTTCTCCATTAAACCTGTTGCTCCAACCGCGCCAAATTCTTTGCCCCCATGTCCAGCATCGAGGGTGAAAATAAGCCCTGCCACTGGACTCTTCGGCGGTGCAGCGATCTTTGGCGTACGACGGATCTCCAGGATCATCTTGCCGTCCCCAAATCGCACTCTGTGCCCCCACTGCTGCGGCTGGTTCAGCTCCACGATCAGCTTGAACACATCAGCGCTGGGCTGTTGCCAGCGGATCAGTTTAATTGTGGTGTCTCGCGATGGATAAGTGATCCATTGAGAGGTGAGATGTGCGCCATAGACTATCAGCTCCAAAAGCGGGGGATCGATACTCTGTTGAATTTGGTAAGGGCAGTTCGTTTGGACGTTCATGCTAAGTTGAATCCAATCTCCATCAAATCCGATAGACGGCAGGCTGATGGTCGTTTTGGGGACTGGGGTGCCTTGCGGCAGTAACGTGACATCGCTGCTCGCCACATACGCGTAATCGGATTCGGTCAAATGGACTTTGAAATGGGTACCCCGCTGGCCGATGAGATGAAGCCGCACCCCAGGCGGAAGTATGGACATCACTCCCCAGCCCGATGGCGCCGTTTTCAGATGCGTCGTATTTTTGGTTTCACCAACGATCGGGATCGCATCCGAGACAACGCTGACCAGACCCTTGGATAGAGCTTGGGCTTTTTTACCATCGATCCCTCTCAATTCAAATTTAACAGGCCGTGGGCTAAAACTTTTTTTGGTGTGAAGCCGGATTGCCCCGGCATAAATGCCGCGCATCCCTTGCGCGTCGTCTGGCGGCAATTCTGTCATCGCAATATTCTTGCACAACCCCGGGATCGAAAACCAAGCTTTCCCACCCGGGCTTCCTTTGATTCTCACTTCCAATAGATCGCCTGACACCAGAACAATGTCCTCTTCTGGCCATGCAACGCGTGGATCCAGTTGGGTAGGACGCTCAGGGCTTACAGGGAGCGGCGGCGTGCGATAGATATGCAATACGGCACGCTCCTCGTTGCTGCTATCGCTGGCAATAATCGTGATCTCATTGTCCAAAGGTTTGAGATCCACACGACCGACAAAAGCACCAGACGGATAAACTCGCGTGGCTTGACCATTAATTGTTACCCTGGCAGCGGGCAGTGTACTGCCTGCAATTCGGATTTTGGTGTAGGTTACTGTATCCCCATCAATAGGAAAGCGAACGTGGAGCAGCTTTTGTTCGTTGGGCGATTGAGCAGATAACAGATTGGTCCAAATGAAAAAAGCAACGCACAACAATTTTCGGATAGTTAGCATAATAAACTCATTCACGAAATCGGCGCTCACTATGCGCCTCAACAGCAGCATAAACAGATGAGCCCCGCAGCGATCGATATTGGGGTGAATAAGCTGGTAGTGCTCATTGGGGCGTGCTTTGCCACTGGCACTGAAGCGCATCGGACATTGGCATGCATTCAGCACCTTGATGGCTACAATGAATTTTTATAGCCAGTAGAGGATTCTCCCGCAGCCTTCACAATAGATCACTGAAGTGTCTGTGCGACCAATGGCTGACAACGATGTCGGCAGCTTGATGAAACATCCCAAGCAAGTGTTATCCTCTTTCACTGGGACGATGGCACGCTTATAGCGTTTTTTGAGTTTCTCGTAGCTGTACAACAACGGCTTACTGATCTTCGCCGCCAACTCTTCCCTCGCATTTTTCAGCTCATCTTCCCGCTCCGCACTAAACCCCAGACGCTTCACTTCAGACACTTCCTCGATCATCATATCGAGATCTTGGAGTGCTACCAGCATGTCCAATTCGTTTTTTTTCTGCAAGACGCTTATCCCTTCGAGATGATTTCGGTAAATTCCTCAAACGTTTCTGCCTCGAGCAAGCGGCTTCGATTTTTGGCCTTGCTCAAAATCTCCACCATTTTCCCTAAAATTGGAAGATACATATTATTTTCATCCTGGGGCGGCGCGATGATCATAAACACCAGTTGCACTGGCTTCCCATCGATCGCATCATACTCGATACCTTGCTTTGACTTGCCAAAAGCAATCATGATGTCTGGGGCTGAGGTGGTTCGGCCATGCGGAATGGCCACTCCTTTGCCGATTCCAGTGCTCCCGAGGTGCTCGCGCTGCCTCAGCATTTCCAAAACGATTTCACTATTCTTAAGATATTTGACCTTGACGAATTGATCAACCAATTCCTTTAATAGTTCGTCTTTGGTCCTTGCCTTGAGATCAGGAAGAAAAAGTTGCTCATCAAAATATAACAATAAATCATCATTCTCCATAACTTTTTCCCTTCGACCAAAATGATGTTGTTCACCAATAGAACAGTGGTTTTCAATAGCGATAGATTTCACATCGCCCATCATAAATCCGCAGGGTAAACAATAGGCGTCGCTTGCATTTGATTCATTAATAGACCGCTCAGTCAAAAGATGGGTGACATCAGCCGGCCAGTCAAACCTCGAATTCATCGTAAATCACCTGCCGGAGTGCTGGACGAATATAAATGTGATTTAATTCCAGCAATCGCAATTCTGATGCGATCAATTTGATCTTGGTTTCGACAGGCAATTTGGGATTGATGATGAAGACGGATTTATCGGGGAGACGACAAAGGCCACCCGCAAAATCACCTTTTTCATAGCGGAGATCAATTGAAAGACTTTGAATGAGGTTCTCCAGCCCCTGCAAGATATGATGCGGTTTCATCGCGTCCAATTCTATAAATATTGTTCCAAGTTTTTTCGTTTCATTGCATCCACCAGGTCTTTGACCTGTTGGGCCATATCGCGACGGCAGATCAATAATGCGTCGTCAGTATCGATAATGATGAGATTTTCAAGCCCCAAAGTCGCAATCATTCGTCGCGGCGAATCTATGAGACATCCCCGCGTGTCCCGTATTAAATGGTTACCAATGATCACATTGCCATTTTCATCGTGATTTGAAATTTTATAAATTTCCTCCCAGCTTCCTACATCGTTCCAATCGAATTCGCCTTTGAGGACAAATACGCTGGCCGAATGCTCCATGACGCCATAATCGATGGAAATACTTTTGATCGTACAATATACTCTCTTAATCACCTCATCTTGCAACTTTGTTCCCAAATATTTTTCAATTTCCATCAATCCATCGTAAAGTTCTGGAAGGGCTTCTTCAATTTCTTTTAAAATGGCGTTCACTGACCAAATGAATATTCCGCTATTCCATAAAAAGTCACCGCTCGCCAAAAATCGATTGGCAGTGAGCGCATCGGGTTTCTCCGCAAAAGTCTTAACTTTGAAGACCTTGATCCCGTCGATTTCATCTGCCTGGCTATTGATCTGAATATACCCGTAGCCCGTGGCTGGATAAGTGGGATTGATGCCGATGGTCACCAGACGATGTTCTGTGGCAGCGACCTGCTCAGCCGCAGCTAAGACTTTCCGAAACAGCGGTTCGTTGTTAATTCGATGATCGGCTGGAAGCACCGCCATAACTGCATCGGGATCGCGATGCCTTAATATGACAGCACTCAGGCCAATGCACGGCGCCGTATTCTTCCCCTTTGGTTCGATGATCAAATTCTCAGGTTTTAAAAATGGAAGCTGCTCTCGAATCTCCTCTAATTGGGGCTCTGTCGTCACCACGTATATCTGATCCTGGGCGACGAGCCCGCTGAGTCGGGCAACGGTTGCCTGGATCATGGTTCTGTCGTCTAATATCTTCAATAATTGCTTTGGGCGCCGGGTTCGGCTTCGCGGCCAAAATCTGGTCCCTATCCCCCCAGCCATGATCACCGCATACATAATCGATCCTCCACAATGGAATTCATTCGTCTAATTTAAGAAAAACCCACCATAGCATATACCCACATCCCTCATCCATTGCATAAACTGCTCGATCGATGCTCGCCGCCTCGCCTCAAAGGATTCAAAACTATTTGATTTTGACCAGAATCATTTCGTTGAATTGGCAAAAGATAACGAATCTAATTTTAAAAATCAAGTGGTTTGTTAAGAAAAATGTATTGCTCGCGATCAGGACATCCCAAGGCATCTTAGACCAAATTGCATCTAAACCCACTATAACATTTTTCATTATTGGCATGATAAATATTGCAATTTTAGCCAAAATTATTTATCTTTAGTTTTGCATCTCTTTAAACTTTCCGCAACTGAGATGCAATTATATCATTGGTTGACGTTGGTCGCTGATAGTATCCGAGGAATTTAGTGGCATATTTCTATACGAGGAGGATATGAATAGCTCACCATCCGATCAAAGATATATTTCTCTTGATCATACCGGGGATATTCGGTTAAAAATTTTCGGCAAATCATTGCCGGATTTATTCGTCAATGCTGCTTATGCGCTATTCGATACGATTACAGAAGCGAATCGGATCGATGCTCAACTCTCTGATGAGATAATCGTTTCCGGGATCGATCGGGAAGAACTTTTGGTCAATTGGCTGTCGGAATTGAATTATCTGTTTGTGACCGAAGGAAAAGTATTCAATCGTTTTGAGATTGACCGGTTTAAAGATACTGAACTACATGGCATGGCAATCGGTGAAAAGTTTAATTCGCATAAGCATCCATTGCGGGCCGAGGTCAAGGCTGTCACTTTTCATGATCTGATGATTCAAAAAGTCGGCGACCACTGGGAAACTAATGTCGTGTTTGATATTTAAAAGAAAATGAGACTTTTGCACAATCAAAATTTTGCGATGATTCCGAAAGCATCCAGATGCCAGCCGACAAATGGGGCGAAATAAGCATAATTTTTTGTGCAAGAAGTCGATTCGAAGAAAAAATGGATGGGAGGTGCCACTATGACTGATATCAAATTTAAGAAAATTCATGATTATCTTTGGGAGATCCCTAAAGAAAATAAGATGAATGTCCCAGGCCGAATCTATGCTTCGAAGCCGATGATCGATAGAATTATGGAGGATAATTCTCCCCTTCAGGTGCAAAATGTGTCGCAATTGCCCGGGATCGTGAATTATTCTATGGCCATGCCAGATATTCACTGGGGTTATGGCTTTCCGATCGGAGGTGTAGCAGCGTTCGATTTGAGCAATGGCGTCATTTCGCCAGGAGGTGTGGGGTATGATATCAATTGTGGGGTTCGGTTGCTGCGAACCGCCATCTCCAGCTCGGATATTCAAGATAAAATCCCAGAGTTGGTGGATAATCTGTTTCATTACATTCCTTCTGGCGTTGGCTCAAAGGGCGATTTTAAGGTGAGTGAAAAGGATCTGAAGCAGGTGATGGTGAAAGGGGCGAGATGGATCGTTGAACAAGGCTATGGGGATGAATCTGATCTGGAAAAGATCGAGGAGCATGGGCAGATGGAGGGGGCCGATCCCAGCACCGTATCGGACAAAGCCATAAAGCGAGGGTTGCCGCAACTGGGCACGTTAGGTTCGGGAAACCATTTTGTGGAAATTCAATACGTCGAGGAAGTTTATGATGATTACCTGGCGCAAAGGCTCGGTTTGTTCCCTGGTCAAATCACGGTCTCCATTCATACCGGATCCCGAGGATTTGGGTATCAAATTTGTGACGATTATATTCACACCATGATCCAGGCTTCGCAGAAATATGGGATTGAATTGCCCGATCGGCAGCTTTGCTGTGCGCCGATCAATTCGCCAGAAGGTCAGAAATATTTTGCTGCCATGGTCTGTGCGGTGAATTATGCTTTTGCCAACCGTCAGGTGATTTCATATTGGGTGAGAGAGGCGTTCATGCGCGCCCTCAATCTGGGGCCAAAGCAGGTGCAATTCGATACCGTGTATGAAGTTGCCCATAATATCGCCAAAATCGAGACCCATATTGTGGATGGCAAGCCGCGACAATTCTGCGTGCATCGCAAGGGCGCTACGCGGGCCTTTGGACCTGGTCGTGTCGAGCTCCCAGAAATCTATCGGGATATTGGGCAGCCGGTGCTTATCCCTGGCGACATGGGGCGTTGCTCCTACGTATTGATCGGCACCAATACGGCGATGGATCAGACCTTTGGGTCGACTTGCCATGGCGCTGGTAGATTGTTGAGCCGCAATCAGGCGATCAAGGCGGCAAAGGGTCGGGCGATCCATCGGGAGCTTGAGGATCGAGGCATTATCGCTCGCGCAGCCAGCCGCGGAACCATGGCCGAAGAAATGCCAGAGGCCTATAAAGATGTCTCTGAAGTGGTTGACGCTGTGGTCGGTGCCGGTATCTCCAAGAAGGTGGCAAAACTTAGACCGCTGGGGGTGATCAAAGGTTAATTTTCCCAGCGAGGCGCGTCAATTGAATCGTTCGAGATGAGAGGAGCGAACCAATCATCTATCGAGTGATCAAATAAATTGAGACGATTATTCTAGGATGAGCGCTGATCTTGAGTTCGCTTATCTTTTGCCTGATAAAAATTATTTATGGATCACGATAAACCTAAAATATTGGTCGTGGATGACGAGCGTGGTCTGCGCGAAGGATGCCGACGGATCCTGGAACCGGAGGGCTACGAAGTAGATCTGGCCGAACATGGTCAGCAGGGATTGGAGCTATTGCAACAAAAGCAATATGATCTCATGCTCGTCGATCTCATGATGCCGGTGATGGGCGGGCTGGAGCTGATGGATCATGTCAAAGCGCTGCAACTGGACGTGATCATCATCGTGATCACTGGGTACGCGACCATCGAGACGGCTGTGAAAGCGATGCAGCACGGCGCTTATGACTATATCCCTAAGCCATTTTCACCAGAACAATTGCTCGCCGTGGTCAATCGGGGGGTGGAGCGGCAACAACTGCGACGGCAAGCCCAGCTTCTGATGCAAGAGCGCGACCGTCGTCTGTTGGAAATCGTCAATGAAAAGTCCAAGTTGCTTACCATAGTCAATTCTATGGCCGATGGCGTGGTGGTAATCAATCGCGACCAACAACTGGTATTGTGGAACCCGATGGCGATCAAGATGCTCGGCCTTTCTGGCAATCCAGAGCATGGCAGAGACATCGCGCAGATCATCCCAGATCATCCGTTGCTTCAGTTTATTCGTCAAGCCATGGATCATGATGCGGCCAAATATACTACGATCTCCGAAGAGATCGAGTTGGCCGAGCCATCACCGCATACGTTGATGGCTAATATTTCTGTGGTTCGTGACGAAGCGGGTGAAATGCTGGGCGTGGTGGCCATATTACGCGATATTACGCGGCTCAAAGAGATCGATCGGCTCAAATCTCAATTTGTCTCAATGGTCGCTCACGAGCTCCGCGCTCCGCTCTCGGCGATTGAAGGATATTTGACCGCATATCTCACTGGAGCGGCCGGCAATAATCCCGAATTTAATCGACAGATGCTGGAGCGGGCCAGACAGCGCGCTCACTCTTTGTTAGAATTGGTAAACGATCTATTGCAAATCGCCCGCATCGAATCTCAACGCGTCTCGAGAAAAAAAGAACGTTTGGATATCACCAAGGTAATTGCCAATACTGTGGCATTGTTTGATAATCAAGCCAAAGCCAGATCTATTGAAATATTGATGCGACTGCCCGACTCCTGTCCCCTCATCGAAGCCGATCAAAACGAAATGGAGCAATTGTTCTCGAATTTACTTTCCAATGCAATCAAATATAACAAAGATCAGGGGAAAATCACAATTGATGTGCAGCCGAGCGATGGATGCCTGAAGATCGACATCGGCGATACGGGGATCGGAATCAGTGCAGAAGATTTGCCGCAAATTTTCGATGATTTCTATCGCGTCAATCGGCCCGAAACGCGCTATATTACCGGGACTGGATTGGGGCTGGCGATCGTCAAAAAGATTGTCGAAGCCCATTTCGGCAGAATCGAGGTCAAAAGCAAGCTGAATGAGGGGACCACCTTTACGATCAAATTTCCATTGAAAGAAAATCGGCAGTGTCAGTGATGAATGATTGACGAGACGCTTGATTCTTATTGATCGAGTTAATTGAACTGCTTGTCTGAAGCCAGCCTGGTGTGGCCGATTTTGAAATATGAAAACAAGCATTGATTCATAAAAGATGTTCCGGCTGCATATCAATCCAAAATGATCTTCCATTTTCGTAAAAATGAATAAACTTGCCCATTTCAGCGGCAGAAGTTGGGAAGGCAGCGCGGAAAGAGCAGAATTCGATTGGTCAAAAATCCATTTTGAAACGAGGGATGAAAGTGAGCACATATCGACAGAATGAAATAGTAGAGCGAAGACAATTAGCGCCATCTTTAACGCTTTTTAAATTATACTCCCCAGAGATCGCAACGCGCGTCAAAGCTGGTCAGTTCGTGGTGTTGCGCGCCGATGATTACGCCGAACGAATTCCACTGACCGTTGCGGATCATGACGCCGAGCAAGGGACCATTACGGTGATCTTTCAAGTTGTCGGCACATCGACCCGCAAGCTCGATCGATTTCAGCAGGGCGAGGCCATTTTGGATGTGGTGGGGCCATTAGGTCGGCCCAGTCATATCGAAAAATTCGGGACCGTTGTCTGCATCGGTGGTGGGGTCGGCATTGCGCCAGTTTACCCCATTGCCAAAGCGTTGCACGAAGCTGGAAACACCGTGATTTCGATTATTGGCGCGCGCACCAAAGAGATGTTGATCTTGGAAGATGAGATGCGAGCGGTTAGCGATCAGTTGTTTGTGACCACCGACGACGGCAGTTATGGCCGACACGGTTTTGTCACGGACGAATTGAAACGGTTGATCGAGGCAAAGACGCCGATCGACGAAGTGATTGCCATTGGGCCAGTGATCATGATGAAAGCCGTGTCCGATGTCACGCGGCGCTACCAGATCAAAACTGTGGTGAGCCTCAATTCGATCATGGTGGATGGCACTGGCATGTGCGGAGGCTGCCGCGCCACCATTGGTGATGAAGTTAAATTTGTCTGTGTGGACGGTCCGGAATTTGATGGGCATCAGGTGAAATTTGATGAATTAATTTTGCGACAGGGGATGTACCAAAGGGAAGAGCGACGGGCGTTGTGGCATCATCAATGCAAGTTATGGGAAGAGGAGGAGGCGCTTCGCAAGGTGAAGGTGCGCGAGCCGATGCCGATGCAAGATCCCAAGCTGCGGATCCAAAATTTTGATGAGGTGGCGTTGGGATATAGTCGCGAGCAGGCGCGTCGCGAGGCGGCCCGTTGTCTCCAGTGCAAAAAACCCCCATGTGTGGCTGGCTGCCCAGTGGAGATCGATATCCCAGCATTTATCGCCAAAATCAAAGAGGGCGATTTCATGGGTGCCATCCACAAGATCAAAGAGAAAAACAATCTGCCCGCCGTATGCGGCCGGGTCTGTCCCCAGGAGGAGCAATGCGAAAAGGTCTGTGTATTGGCGAAAAAAGGCCAGCCCATTGCCATCGGTCGGCTGGAACGCTTTGCAGCAGATTATGAATTTTCACAGGGCGATATCAGGGTTCCACCGGCGCCACCAAAAACTGGCAAACGCGTGGCGGTCATCGGCGCTGGACCTGCTGGCCTCACCGTGGCTGGCGACCTGGCCAAAATGGGACACGACGTGACCATATTCGAAGCGTTGCACAAAGCTGGAGGCGTTTTGGTCTATGGGATCCCAGAATTCCGCCTCCCAAAACGGATCGTTCAAGTAGAGGTCGATTATGTCCGCAAATTGGGCGTCGAGATCAAGACCAACATGGTGGTGGGCCAGGCGATTACCGTAGATGAGCTGCTCAACAATGGTTACGATGCGGTATTCATCGGCACCGGTGCCGGTTTGCCCTATTTTCTCGGCATCCCAGGCGAGAATTTAAACGGCGTTTACTCGGCAAACGAATTTCTCACCCGAAACAACTTGATGAAAGCATATCTGTTCCCCGAGTATGACACCCCGGTTCGGGTCGCCAGCAATGTCGCTGTCGTCGGTGGGGGGAATGTCGCCATGGATGCGGCTCGGGTGGCCAAACGGCTGGGCGCCGACCATGTTTATCTCGTCTATCGTCGTTCCCGGACCGAAATGCCAGCACGAGAGGAGGAGATCGTCAACGCCGAAGAAGAAGGCATCGAATTTCAGTTGCTCACCAATCCAGTTCGCATTATCGGTGATGAAAAAGGTTGGGTGAAGGGTATCGAGTGCATTCGAATGGAATTGGGCGAACCCGATGCTTCAGGCAGAAGGCGACCGATTCCCATCAAAGGTTCAGAATTTGTCCTCCCGGTGGAAGTGGTGATTGCCGCCATCGGTCAAGGGCCCAATCCGTTGTTGACCAAGAGCACCACAGGGCTTGAATTGACCAAATGGGGCAATATTGTGGCCGATCCCGAGACAGGCAAAACCAGCAAGCGCGGCGTGTTTGCTGGCGGCGATATTGTCACTGGAGCAGCTACGGTGATCCTGGCCATGGGCGCTGGCAAGAAGGCGGCCGTGGCGATCGATAAGTACCTTAGGGATGGGGTGTGGTGATGCAGATACAAATTTTTGGCGAGCAAAATTATATCATTTCATTTAGTCATATTTCAAACAGCTTCCAACTAAAGACGGGTCCATCAAATCGAGCATTTTAATTATGCGCTGTTACTCACGCGGATGTGGAAGCTTCTTTTCTTCTCCCTTTCAATAGATGATGGCATGCTTGCATTGCTGGCAAAGCATAAATATTTTGTGTGATTTTCAGAAAGTTAATCATAACAGGTATATCACCGCAGCAAACCTGGGAGGAAAAGATGGAATTTACATCTCAGCAACTCATCAGCTTTGTTCTCATCTGGGTGGCTTCTTTTATCTCGGTCAAATATTTTCAAAAGCTGAGGCCCCATGCCATGTATGAATGGCTGGAGGCTTTTTTAATTGCGGCCGCTGGTGCTGGTTTGGTCGTATGGGTGCTCAATGGGATTGCATTCAACCGAACGCTTCGCTGGTTATTCATCATCCTCGCCTATCTCATCATCCTCATGGGTTTTAATTTTATTCGGTCCAAAAAAGTGAAGGATCAGGATGATATGATGGTGGCCGGCCGCTCGCTCAGCCTCCGGGTGATGGTTTTCACCCTCATTTGTACTTGGATCGGCTCTGGGACTTTTATCGCTGGGGCAGAATTTGCGGCCAAAGCTGGCTGGAGCGCGTTGTGGCTGCCAGCCGGCGCGTGGGTCGGCATTATTGTGATCTATTTTCTGGCGGCCAAAATCCGAACCTTCGGGAAATACACGATTGGAGATATTCTCGAAGTCCGCTACGGCCGCTTTGCACGATTATTCGGAGCGATCGCGTTGATCATCAGTTTCACCGCCATCGTGAGCTATCAATTCAAAGCGGGCGGCTATATTTTGAACGTCGTCTCCGATCACCAAATTTCGGTAGAGACTGGCCAATTTTTGGCTGCACTGTTTGTGATCCTATTCACTGCCACGGCTGGCATGATCGCTGTCGCCTATACTGATCTTCCCAATGGCATCATCATCCTACTGGCCTGCCTGATCGCCACGCCAATTGTGGTCTATAATGCTGGGGGCGCTGCTGCCATGCAAAGCCTCCCCGCTGATCATTTGAAGGTCATCAACCAGCAATTTGGCCAATTTCCGGTGCTGAAGGCGGTGAGCTATTTTTTGGCGACGATGTTGCTGCTGATGGGGGTGCAGAGCATGTACCAGAAATTTTATAGTGCCAAGACGCCAAAGGACGCTCGCACTGCTGTCTCGCTCTGGGTGATCGGCACGATCTTCGTCGAGACGGTGGTCGTAATAATTGCTGTGTTTGCTGCGGCCAAGTTCTGGCCCCAGATCAAGGCTTTTTTAGACGGAGATCGAGCCAATGGCATGGACCCCGCTTCGATTGTGATTCAGGCGGCGAAAAACCTGGTGCCGCCTTACGTGGGGATCCTTTTGATCGCAGCAGCCTGCGCCGTTGTAATCTCCACGGGCATGAACTACTTGCTTTCGCCGACCACCAATATCATGCGCGATATCTATCAGCAATTCATCAATCCAACCGCGGATCAGCGACGAATGGTCGTGTTGCAAAAACTCATCATCGTCGCCATTGGGGTGGTCGCCTATTTGCTTTGCACCAAATTGAAATCTGTCCTGGAGATGAGCTATTTCGCATACACGATCTATGGGGTGGCAATTACCCCAGCATTGTTGGCCGCCCTTGCGTGGCGGCGTGCCACACGCGCAGGAGGATTGGCCTCCATTGTCAGTGGCTCATTGGTAGCCTTAGGCTTATATGTAGCTGGATTCCTCTGGCCGTCGATTATGGTGCCGTACGGCGATCCCAATGGTGATCCATTCGGTATCCCGCTCATTTACCCAGCATTTCTGGTTTCGATCGTGACGTTGGTAGGGGTGAGTCTGCTCACCAAACCGCCGAAGCCATCTGAGATCGCCCCGCTTTTCGGTGACAATCAGGGTTAGTATACTATTTGAACTTCTCTTGTGAGGTTAATACTTTTCGACTCAATAAAAAATGGATGGTTGTCATGCCTGTGAAGTCGGGTATTTCTGAATTTTTTGATAAATGAGGCAAAAGAGACTCTTGCATCCGCTCGAGTAACATTGTTGGATTTGTATTTTTGGATCCGCGGAACTTTGAGGTTGAAAAAAGTTCATCGGATAATCTCTTCTGAGAAGTAGTAGTGCGGGGTCGGTTTTTTGCTTCATAAAACGCCGCAAATAAAAAACCCCAACCACATAGTGGCTGGGGTTTTTTTGGGACTCATTCAGTTAACTATATTTTTTTGACGTTATTGGCTTGCAATCCCTTCGGGCCCTGCCCGATTTCGAATTGAACCCGATCGCCCTCTTCGAGAGATCGGTAGCCCTGGCCAGCAATTGATTTGTAATGCACAAATACGTCATCGCCGTGTTCGCGACTGATGAAGCCAAAACCTTTAGAACTGTTGAACCATTTGACTGTTCCTGTTTCCATTGAAGTATTCCTCAAAAAATGTTTCTGTTGCGTGCACCGGGCTGATTTTTCGGGCAAAAAAAAATCGTTTCGAATAGCCTATTGTTCACTATTCTCCACGATCTTCGTTAACTTGCTTTCTGTTCGACTTGGAGCCGCCAGATTTAATTCGAAATAAATGCAGATCAATAGTGCACAGCTAATTGACGAAAACAATATACGACATAAAAAGCAGAATAGCAAACACTTTTTTTGAATTTTAAAAATATTTTTTATTGACTGCGCTCTCATTGCACTACCTGCGATCTGATTGTTCAGGCCAGCAAATTGGATTAAAATAGAACTCAAAGTAGAATAAATTTGCTTGACATTGCGATATAATTCTCGTAATTTTGGCCTTTATTATAAAAGCGAATGCGAGCAGCTATAAATGGCATCGCATTCGAATAGGTGTGAGTTCCAAACGGTCCATTTAAAAGCAGAACATGAAAACGACAGATTTGCCCGCTGTTATTCTCGATCACCTCAAGAGCGATTTCCCCGATGATCCCATTCAGCTCGCTGTCATGTCGGATTTGACTCAGGAATTGATTTATGGAGAAGAATGGCTCGTTGTAACCGGCCGACATTTGATGACGTTTGCGATGGAAAATGGCAGCTCGAAATTATTGGTTCGATATCCATTAGCGTCAATAAGTGAGATTGTCTCGGTCTCATTGACTGGGAGCGGATTGATCGAGATCGTTACGGACGGTGAGCGGCTGCGTTTGATCCATTTTACCGCTGCCCGGAAGGCTGATTTTTCTAAAGCAGTGGAACAGATCAAAGCGTTGCGGGATGGCAAAGCGTTCGAGCCAGCTCAGCATCTTGAAGGCAGTCAAACCAAATGCGATCGCTGCGGGTTACCCATTCCGGATGAGCTAAAAAAATGTCCACGTTGCACGGAGCGATGGAAAACGCTGCGTCGGATTTTTGCCTTTGCGCGGCCATATCGAGCACGGCTGGTCTATTTATTCCTCTTATTGGTCGCTGGTACCTGTTTTGGCCTGATTACGCCTTACATGAGCAAGTTGTTTATCGATTTCATCCTCAAGCCGAATCCTCAGACCGGGGTGTTCGAATATGCCCATTGGATTCCGCTTGCGGCATTGGCGCTGTTATTCGCTTACGGTGCACAAACGTTATTGAACAGCTTGCATCTGAGGCTGACCGGCGTAGTTGGGCATAATACTGTTTATGATGTTCGAGCCGCTCTCTATGAAAAGCTTCAACACCTGTCCCTCTCTTTCTTTGACAAATACCAGACTGGCGCGCTCATGGCGCGGGTCAATCAAGATACTCGCGAGCTGCAGCACTTCCTGGTCGATTTTATCCCCCTGACCCTGGAAAGTTTGTTGATTCTCATCGGCGTGGGCATTTTTCTTTTTATTCTAAGCTGGAAGCTTACTCTCTTTGTCATCATTCCCATCGCTGCCACTGTTCTGTTTTTGAAGAAAATCTACTTTAAGATCTTTTTGTACTTTCGAAGGTTCTATCATCGTCGCTCGCGATTGAGCGCGCTGATTAATGATTCGCTCTCCGGTATTCGGGTGATCAAGGCTTTTGGAGAGGAAAGGGAGGAAATTAAGAAATTCGACCGAAAAAGCATTGATCTCAGGAATGCTGGCATCGATCTTGAGGTCAAATGGAGCCTCTATTCTCCGATCTTTCAATTCCTGATCATGCTCGGTTCGATTATCATTTGGTTCGTTGGGGGGCAATATATCGTCGCTGGACAAATGAGCCTCGGCGATGTGGTGGCATATTCTGGCTATTTGGCCATGTTTTACCGTCCAGTGATTTACTTGCTTCGCATGGTGCAGCTCATTACTAGTTCTTTGAGCGCTGCGGAGCGGGTGTTCGATGTAATTGATACTCCAGTTCAAGTCAAGGAGCTCCCCAACGCCATTTCAACGCCATCGATCGAAGGGACCATTGAGTTCCAGAATGTCACTTTTGGATATGATCCTTATAAGCCAGTGATTAAGAACATGAGCTTTACCATCCATGCCAATGAGATAGTGGGCCTGGTTGGAAAAAGCGGGGCGGGCAAAAGCACGATCATCAATCTGGTGTGTCGCTTATACGATGTGGATCTGGGAGCGATTTTGATAGATGGTCAGGATATCCGAAAGATCAAGTCCCATGACCTTCGCCAGCAGATCGGCGTGGTATTGCAGGATACTTTTTTGTTCAATGGGACGATCTTCGAAAATATCGCTTACGCGAAACCGGATGCGAGCATCGAGGAAGTCATCGAAGCCGCTAAGGCGGCCTATGCCCATGAGTTTATCATTGACAAGCCGGACGGGTATGATACCGAGGTGGGTGAACGCGGTAATCGTTTATCTGGTGGTGAGAAGCAGCGCATCGCCATCGCGCGCGCCCTACTACGCGATCCTCGGATTCTCATCCTCGATGAAGCCACCTCATCATTGGACACAGAGACTGAGAAGAAAATCCAAGACGCGTTAAAGCGATTGACCCGAGGTCGTACCACCATTGCCATCGCCCACCGATTATCGACCCTGCGCAATTGTGATCGGTTATTTGTTATCGATGATGGCCGGCTCGTTGAGGTGGGAACGCATCGGGAACTGATGGAGAAGAAAGGAATTTTCTACAACCTTGTTGCAATTCAACGTGAACTATCTAAAATTGTGGCGGTGAGCGGATAAATGATCAAAATTTTGCAACCTGATGAACTGAACTTTGAACAAAAGGATGGCGGATTTCTGCGATTGAAATTGGCAAATGGAACGATCCATGAGCCGATCAGCTGTGTGCCATTGTTTCCTCTGTCCAATCCAACCAGCTACATCGCGCTGGTAGTCAAAAGAAATGGAACAACTGAGGAGGTCGGGGTGATTCACCAGCTTAATGATCTGTCCCCAGCACAACGGCCATTGGTGGAACGGGAGATCCAATTGCGCTATTTCTGCCCTCGAATTCTCGATATCCATGCCATCAGTTCCAAATATGGAGTGGATCAATGGGATGTGACGACCGATTGCGGAAAAAAGCGGTTTCTGGTTCAGGATGCGAAGGAAAATGTCACGATCCGCGATGATGGGTTGATTATGATTATTGATACTGAAGGCTGCCGCTATCAGGTTCGGGACTATCGACAATTACCGACCCGTGCGCGCATCCGATTGGAACAGGCGCTGCTTTAAACCGCCATCAAGAAATCGATGTTTGCAGATGAAAATAGAATGGATAAATCAAATTGAATGTTGCTAATTTCAAAATTTTGTGCTATATTTCTCTCCATTAATTAGTGCTCCTGAGTCAGACGAAGCTGAGTCATGTCATTCCGAATGAATCTTTCAGCCAGCGGTGAAGTGAGAAATTTATTATTTCTAGATTGGTTGGTTTCATTGACAGATTTTTCGCTTCGCTGGAAAAGGCCCTGAATTGGCTGACGAATTTTAATAATCTGACTAAGGGATGTTATGAGTTGAAACAATCAATCTCGGCTTATTCAAAACTATCGTCAAATGACTTGCGAATATAGTTGATAATTCCGACTCTTGAAACGGCTATTTGGATTTAAACAGGGGTAGTTTTGTGGCAGAGATCATCGGCACAAGTAACCGAGTTCTTGAAATCGATCTATCGACTCAACAGGTCGTTGAGTTAAAAATTACTGACCAGGATCGACAGCTTTATATGGGTGGAAAAGGTCTTGGTTTAAAGTTTCTTTATGAAAGATTAAAACCAGGCGTTAATCCGCTGGGGGAAGAGAACATCATTGCCTTGATGATGGGGGTGATTATGGGCACTGGCGCCACATGCAGTGGTCGCTTTGTCGCAATCACCAAATCGCCGCTGACTGGGATTTTGGTCTCTTCTTCCTGCGGGGGGCCATTTGGAATGGCGGTCAAGACAGCAGGTTACGATGGGTTATTGATCAAGGGAATGGCTGATCGGCCATGCTATCTGGAGATCACAGCCGATGGTGTACAGTTTCATGATGGGCAGGGACTCTGGGGCAAGGATACCGAGGAGACCCAGCAGGCTTTGGGGTTGAACAAAACCGATGGTGCATTGGTCATTGGCCCCGCTGGAGAAAATCAGGTTTGGTTTGCCAATGTGCGCTCGGGAAGTCGCTATCTCGGCCGTGGCGGGATCGGCGCTGTATTTGGTGCGAAACGTGTAAAAGCGATCGTGGCGCGCGGCGGGAAATTTAAAATCGTTCCCAAAAATGTCAAGCTATTTCAGAAGGTCCATAAAAAAGCAGTAAAGCAAATTAACGAGAACTTGATCACCGGCACTTTGTACCGCAAATACGGCACAGCTGCTAATTTCAAATTCTGTCAACGGGGCAATATCGTACCAGTGGAAAATTTTCGCTTTGGTAATCGCGATCTTGTGGACAAGGTCACCGGCGAAGCCATGGCGGACCAGTACAGGACCCAGCCGTATACCTGTATCCCTTGCTCCATTTTATGTGGCCATAAAGGGAGCTATCCTGATGGTAACATCCGTAAAATACCTGAATATGAGACGACAGCTATGCTCGGGCCGAACCTGGGTATTTTTGATACCGATTTGATCAGTGTCTGGAATGATCAATGCGGTCGGTTGGGCCTAGATACTATTTCAACTGGGGTCACCCTCGCATTTGCCATGGAAGCTGGTGAGCTGGGTTTGATCAAAACGAATTTGAAATTTGGCTCACCAAATGGAATTGCGGAAACGATCGAGGAAATCGCCTATCGTCGCGGATTTGGCGCGGAGCTGGCGAATGGTACCCGCTGGTTGTCCGAAAAATATGGCGGCAAGGAATTCGCCATGCAGGTGAAGGGCATGGAATTCCCAGCCTATGATCCCCGAGGCTCTTGGGGGCAGGGACTTTCGTATGCCGTTGCCAATCGCGGTCCCTGTCATCTCTCCGCCACTACTTTCGCGCTGGAAGTGTTTTTGAACTACTTGAATCCTAATTCCACGCGGGCGAGAGCTGATTATGTGACCTTGTTTGAAGCGATTTACAACGGGGTCAATTCGCTCCACATCTGCTTGTTCACCACGTGGGCGTTTTTGATGGAGCCAGCGATCATCAAATATACCCCAACCCCCATTTTGCGCTTCGTGATGCAGACGTTCCCTTGGCTGGCCAAAAAATTTATGGATCTGCGCGTGTTCTGCCAATACTATGAATCTGTCACCGGGATCAAAATGAATCCGAAAAAATTTCTGACTATTGGGCATCGGATTCATCTGTTGGAGCGCTATATGAACACGCGCGAGGGTATTTCGCGCAAGGACGATACACTGCCCGATCGATTTCTCAAGCAGCCCAGACGAAACGATCCAGCGCAACACATTGTGCCGCTCGACAAAATGCTGGATAGATATTATCAGCTCCGAGGATACGACGAAAATGGTATTCCGATCAGGGAGATTTTAATGAAATATGGCATACATTTACAACAGGAGCCGCTCCAATGATCAATTTGAAGATCAACTTTAACATGAATGATGTAATCCATGGGTTTCGCGTTGTTAATATCACGCCACTGTTCGAATTAAATTTCACAGCCATTCAGCTTGAGCATATCAAGACCGGGGCTCGGATCATGCATTTTTACGCCGATGATTCAGAGAATTTGTTCTCCATCAATTTTCCGACGCCACCGCCTGATGATACCGGGGTGCCGCATATCATGGAACACTCGGTATTGAGCGGATCTCAAAAATATCCAGTTCGTGATCCATTTTTCGAGATGGTAAAGATGAGCATGGCGACGTTCATCAATGCCATGACCGGCTGGGATTGCACCTATTATCCGGTGGCGAGCAATGTGAAGCAAGATTTATTTAACCTGGCTGAGGTCTATTTCGATGCGGTATTTCATCCGCTGTTGACCGAACAAACCTTTCGGCGTGAAGCGCATCATCTCATGCCGAAAAATCCTCGCCAGCCGACTGGAGAACTGACTTTGAACGGTGTGGTTTATAATGAAATGAAGGGCACGTTTTCTGATCCAGAATCGCGGCTGTATCGTGGTATGAGCCGCGCCTTATTTCCAGACTCGATCTATGGCCGCGAGTCCGGTGGCGATCCCGAGAGCATCCCGGACCTGACTTATCAAGCTTTCAAAAAATTCTTTGAAGATCATTATCATCCCAGCAACGCGTATTTTTTTATTTATGGCGATATCCCCACCGAGGAGTACCTAATTTTTTTGAAAGATAAACTCGATGCATTCGAACGTCGGGAAGTTCGAGTGAAGATCTCCCAGCAACCGCGCTGGGACTCGCCCCGAAGGATGCAAGATTTTTATCCGATTGGCTCATCGGAGTCGCCGGAGGAAAAGACCTATGTGGTGATCAACTGGTTGGTCGGCAGCGGCATCGATGCATTGGACGTGGCCCAGCTCTACATTTTGAGCAATATTTTATTGGGCAATGAGGCTGCGCCGCTGAAAAAGGCGATCATCGATTCCAAGTTGGGCCAGGACCTGATCTATTCCGGATTTCGCTCGGTGGGATTGGAATCAGTTTTTACTGTGGGATTGAAAGGCACTGAACCAGATCGGGCAGACCGATTCGAGCGACTGGTGTTCGATACGCTAAACCAGTTGGCACAAGAGGAGTTTGATCGAGAGCGGGTGGCGGCGGCATTTCAACAGGCGGCTTATCACTATCGCGAAATTCTGCCTTCTTATCCTCTGCATCTCATGGATCGCGTGGTGAACGTCTGGATCCAAGGGGGAGATCCTTTAACCTTCGTTCGGATGAACGAACATTTAAAAACATGTCAGCAAAAATATCAGGAAAATCCAGCTCTGTTCAACCAATTGATTAAGGAGAGGCTGCTGGACAACCCTCATCGGTTGACTTATCTGATGCTGCCCGACAAAGATCTTGAGGCTCGGGAGGAGGCAGCGTTCGCCCAGCGGATGAAGCAAGTGCGCAGCCAGTTCAACGAGGAGCAGTTGAAGAGGATCGCGCGGGAGGCAAAGCGGCTGGAGCGGGAATCCGGAACGCCCAATTCGCCGGAGGCGTTGGCCACCCTGCCGCAATTGAAAGTGAGCGAAATCCCTAGGCAGCCCAAACATATCCCTACAACAATCGAACGCCTTGCCAAAGGGGTAGAATTGTTGATCAATGATGTATTCGCCAACGGGGTGAATTATCTTTATCTAGATTTCAATCTCACTGGACTGCCCAAGAATTTATGGGAGTACATGCCCCGATACGTCGATGCCATAAATAAACTTGGCGCGGCTGGAATGAATTACGAGCAGATTGCGAGTCGTGTAGCTGCCCATACTGGCGGCATTGATTGCTGGACCTATTTCACCACCCATGCAACCGAGCCGCAGCGGTCGGTCTGGGGATTGCGATTTAGTCTCAAATCATTGGATGAGCAGATCGATCCAGCGATGGAATTATTGCGCGATCTCATTTTTGCGGTCGATCCGCGGGATAAAGAACGGTTGCGCGATGTGGTGGTTCAAGCGCGGGCGCATTATCGGACCGAGCTGGTTCAGGATGGATCTGGGACTGCCAGTCGGCATGCTGCGCGCGGCCTCTCTGCTGAGGCATATTTGGCTGAGATCATCCATGGTTTGCCTCAATTGGCGTTGACCGAGCAACTGGTGGATGACTTCGATCAACGGTTTTCAGAGCTCATCGGACATATTGAAGCCGTTCGGGATTTCATCCTGAATCCGCGGCGATTGACGGCAAGTTTTACAGGTTCCGACTACGCAGCGGAACGAGTGCGCCAGCATCTGACGTCCTGGATCCAGCAGATGAACGATCAACCGATAACTCCGGCTGCGCTGGAATTTGTGCCGTATCAACAGCCGCCGCGCGAGGGACTGGCAAGTCCCATGCAGGTAGCATATTGCTCTCAAGTGGTTCCTGGCTGGCACATCTCCCATCCCGATTCGGTCCTGCTAAAATTGGGCACGCGGATCATCTCGTCAGAGTATATGCTAAATGAAATTCGATTCAAGGGGAATGCCTACGGCGCTTGGGCCAGCTATGACGGGCTGGATCAGGAATTCGAATTGTCGTCATATCGGGATCCCCATATAGCGCGCACGCTTCAGGTGTTTGAAAACCTGATGCAGTATGTTCAGCAGGCTGATTGGACCCAGGGAGATGTCGATCGAGCGATCATCGGAGCGGCTAAGCATTATCACAAGCCCCTCCGGCCAAAAACGGCTACGCGCAAAGCTTTGCATCGCCATCTCACTGGGCAAACGCCGCAGTTTCGCGAAGCGCAGTTTGATCGTATTCTTTCTGCTGCTGCTAAGCAGGTCACTCGCGCGACTCTCGATTTTCTATTGGAAAACTGGCAGCGGTCCGCAGTATGTGTTGTCTCGAGCCGCGAAAAACTCGCTCAGGCCAATCGCCAACTGAAAAAAGGTAAATTGAGCATTCGAGATTTATTGAATTCAAGCCATAAGGATCAGGGCTAAAAAGAAACATATAAACCTCTGATGCCATTTGCCATAGAAATATCGAATTGCGCTCAATACATGAGCCGAAATTGATCCAATTCAATTGAGCTTTGCCAATAAGCTCCTGAACTGGTGAGCTTTGGCTTTGCGGCCATTTCTGTCTAAAAATGATCATCGATCAGAACATGGTTATCCGAGCCAAGTGCTCCATTCAGCCCAATAACGGAGGAAGCAGCGATGAGCATCGAATTCATGGATGCAGTCAAATTGCTATTAGCCATTCTATCTGGCGCGCTCATCGGGGCGGAGCGGGAGTATCGCGATAAAACCGCTGGGTTTCGAACGCTGATTTTCATTTGCGTCGGTGCTACGCTATTCACCATGTTCTCTTTGAAAATTGGTGGGGAAAATGATCCTCGGATCGCTGCCAACATCGTGAGTGGCATCGGATTTTTGGGAGCTGGCGTGATCCTGCGAGAGAAAGGTCGCGTCCTTGGTCTGACAACAGCAGCGATGATCTGGCTTACAGCCGCCGTCGGAATGGGCATTGGCAGCGGATATTTCTTGCTTTCCGGTTTGACTGTCATTTTTGTGCTTATCATTCTTTTGGTGTTTCCACGGTTCGAACGCATGATCGATTTGGCCCGCGAAACACGCTCATATGAGATCGTTTGTGCTTTGAGATCTGAAAAAGCCACCGACCTGCAACAACTATTTCAGCGCAACAAGCTAACCGTTCGCAGCTTCAAGCAGGAGAAATCCGGGGATAAAATGACCTGCACGGTGGTGGTTGTCGGTTCGCCTCGCAATCATGAACAAGCTCGTCAGAAACTTTTACAAGATCCAGAAGTGCAATCGTTCACTTTTTGATGCATCACATGAGGCTTAAAATTCCCACGGAGGAAAAACAAGGATGTCTTTCGCAAAGCGATGCTTCTTTGCTTTCTCCTTTGGTTCATTGCTACTGATCTATTGTTCTTCCCCTCTCAAAAAACAAGTCGACTCCCTTTTCTCGATTTACGCGGGCAAAAATGTGCCCGGCGCCGCCTTGCTCATCATCAAAGATGGAAAACCCTTACTGAAAAAATGCTACGGCATGGCAGATGTAGAACGGCAGATCCCAGTTACGGAACAAACCAATTTTCGGCTTGCCTCGGTGACCAAGCAGTTCACTGCGATGTGTATCATGATGCTTGAAGAACGGGGCAAACTTTCCTATGACCAGCCTTTAACGGATATCTTCCCAAATTTCCCTGAATACGGTCGAAAGATCACCATCAGACACCTGTTAAACCACACCTCAGGGTTAATCGATTACGAGTCACTCATTCCGGATACGGCGACGAGCCAGGTCCTCGATAAAGATGTGCTTCAAATGATGATGTCCCAGGACTCGACCTATTTCCCTCCAGGAAGTCAATATCGCTACAGCAACTCAGGTTATGCAGTGTTGGCGATCATCGTGGAGCAGGTCAGCGGCCAACGGTTCGCTCAATTTTTGAAAGAAAATATCTTTGAGCCGCTCGGCATGAACACGACTGTGGCTTTCGAGCAGGGCGTTTCAGAGGTAAGTCATCGGGCTTACGGATATGCCAATGAAGATGGCCAGTTGATTCCCAAGGATCAGAGTCTGACAAGCGCCGTATTAGGAGACGGTGGAATTTATTCATCGATCGAAGATTTATTTAAATGGGATCAAGCGTTGTACACCGAGCGGCTGGTGCGGACTGAGACGCTCCACCAGGCATTTACCCCAGGCGTATTAAATGACGGGACGAAGCTCGATTATGGGTTCGGCTGGAGAATCGACTCCTATCGAGGTGTGATGCGCCAACATCATACTGGTCAGAGCTGCGGATTTGCGACCATTATCCAACGCTATCCCGAACAAAATTTCTCGATCATCATTTTGACCAATCGCAATGAGCCGATGTTAAATCAAACGGCGGATCAATTGGCGGATTGGTTTCTGTTCGGACGGTAAATTTTCTAGATCGATCGTTTGATCGAATTCAGCGAGGCAATCAAAAAGATCGTTCAGGTCGAAGGAATATAAAGAGAGAACTTATGAAAGGGACAAAGTCATGAGGCTCAAGGATCAGGTTTGGCGTATCGCATTTATCACGCTGCTCATTGGAAGTGCGCTTGTCGCTTCGAGTTTTGCCCAGCCGCGTTTTTTTGATACGGCTGAAGCAAAATCCGATCAAGTTCGTCTGACCATTTTTTATCCGACTCTGGGTAGCATCAATGATTTAATAGCGCTGAGGAACAATGGCTTGATCCAAATCGAAAACCTGGTGGTCATCGGTGTTTTTCACGCGAAAGAGCGGACCAATTATCAAGCCAGTATTGAATGGGCAGAGCAAAATCAAATCCAATGGCTGAAATTTCATCGGCTTGCTGGTGAGCTCAATAAAGATGTCCTGTTTCAAACCAATGCGCTGACCGATGAGTTCAAGACCATTTTCGAAAAATCGGATGGCATCATCTTTTTCGGGGGCGCTGATATTCCGCCTTATATTTATCGAAAGCAGACCAGTTTGTTCACCGAGATCGAAACCCCCTATCGAAGTTTTTTAGAGACATCATTCATTTTTCATCTTCTGGGCGGGCATCAAAATAGGAATTTTATCCCATTGCTTGAATCAGATCCATCATTTCCGATTCTCGGGATCTGTTTAGGCTGTCAAAGTTTGAATGTTGGGACTGGCGGGACATTGGTTCAGGATATCTGGTCAGAAATATATGGGAAGGGGACGGTGGAGGAAGTGCTGCGGTTGGGGCGAGATCGATGGCATACCAATCCTTACCGTCGGCTTTTTCCAGAGCAAAATTTAATCGGATACAATATGCATCCAATTAAATTGCATCGGGAGGGCAAATTGGTTACAGCGCTTGGCTTTCAGGCGAGCGATCAGCCGATGGTAATCAGTTCGCATCATCAGATGGCTGGCAGGCTCGGAAAAGGGATGAAAGTCATTGCGACTTCGCTGGACGGGAGGGTGATCGAGTCTTTGGAGCATCAGAAATATCCCAATGTGTTGGGCGTCCAATTTCATCCTGAGTTCTCCATTTTGTACGATCGGTCGCGTGCTTATCGGTTTCGTCCCGAGGAAGTCAACAAGGTCAGCCTATTAGAGATATTGGAAGGCAATCCGCCAAGCCTGGAGTTCCATCAGAAATTGTGGCATTGGTTCAGTGAGAAATTAAAAGCGCATCACAATAAAAAAGTGGCGACTGATCACTTACACCCATAGGAATTGGAAATTTTCGTTGTGGAGGGTGACCAATGAACCTCAGTGGACTGGAATTTTTGATTGGGAGACAATGAGGTGAATTTGAGAAGGAGAGAGGAAAAAATTATGCCAGACAAGTACATCGTTTCCCATGATATGGGGACGAGCAGCGACAAAGCGATTCTCATTTCTATCTACGGCGATATTGTTGATCTTGCCAAACAGGATTATCCCATCTACCATCCCCAGCATGGTTATGCTGAACAGGACCCCATGGATTGGTGGCGCGCGGTTTGTTATACCACGCGAACGGTCATCGAACGCTCTCGGGTGCGACCCGAAGACATTGTCGGGATCACATTTTCATCCCAGATGCAAAATTTAATCCCGGTAGATCGGTTGGGCGTGCCGTTGATGCGGTCCATGACCTGGTTAGATAGCCGATCAGCCGATATCATTCGGGAAAGATTATGGACTCCCCCTAGAATTTTGGGGTACAATATCTTTCATCTGTTGCGATTTTTGATCATCACTGGCGGTAGTCCTGGGCATACTGGCAAAGACCAAATCGGCAAGATGCTCTGGTTGCAGGCAAATCAATCTGAGCTATTTGCGAAGACCTACAAATTTCTCGATGCAAAGGATTTCATCATCTATCAACTTACTGGGAATATGGTCACCTCGGTCGATGTGGCAGTGATTTGGTGGCTTTTGGATACCCGAAAGAATCGCAATCGATGGCATCCGAAGTTATGCCGGTTGGCTGGGGTTCGGTTGGACCAACTTCCAGAGGTGAAGCCCAGCGCCGCGGTGGTTGGTCAAATTACGTCAGCCGCCGCTGAAGCGACTGGTCTGTTGCCTGGCACACCAGTGATCAATGGGGCGGGGGATTTAAGCGCTGCTGCCCTCGGTTCTGGTGCAATCGAAGACGGGGAATTGCACATTAGTCTCGGCACCAGCGGTTGGGTGGCTGGCCATTTCACGAAACGAAAGATCGATCTCGCCCATTATACGGGCTGCATTGGAAGCACCTATCCAGAGAAATACTATTTGGGAATGGCGCACCAGGAGACCGCTGGGGTTTGTTTAGAATGGCTGAAAAATAACGTGCTTTATCATAAAGAACAATTGACTGAGGAACGCAAGGTCGCGGAAATCTATCAGGTTCTAGACCAATTGGCCGAGCAAGCTGGCCCTGGGGCTAATGGTTTGCTGTTCACGCCTTGGATGTTCGGCGAACGCTGCCCATTAGACGACGATTACGTTCGGGCTGGGCTGTTTAACATTGGCCTCAATCACGCGCGCGAGCATATCATTCGCGCGGTGTTCGAGGGCATTGCCTTCAATACGCGCTGGGCCATGGAAACCCTGGAAAACCTATACCATCCAGTGGATCAGTTAAATATGATCGGCGGCGGAGCAAAAAGCAATATCTGGTGTCAGATCATGGCTGACATCACAAATCGCAAAATCAATCGCGTCAAAGATCCGCAACAAGCCGGTGCAAAGGGAATGGCACTGTTAGCAAGCATGACCCTGGGATATATCCCATCCTATCAGGACATCAAGAAATACATCAAAATCGACCGCGTTTTTACGCCCGATCCAGCCAATCGAAGTTTGTACGATCGGCTGTTCCGAGAATTCAAAAACATCTATAAGCAGAACAAAAGATGGTACAAGCGGATGAATGCGGGAGAAGGCATTCGGTAGGAGGTGGTTCACCGGATAACAAGTGGTGCGCTGTATCTCAATTCAACAGAAGAGAGGGTTCAAATGGAAGACTTGTCTCAATATTGCGCTCCTGGCGCCAGCTATCAACTGCAATGGGTGCCAGTTACCGACAATGTGACCCTACGAGTTGTCTCGTTCGCTCCGGCTAAGGACCAGGGACATCCTCCCATCCTGTTGGTCGCCGGCTGGATCACGCTCATCTCGGCCTGGAAGCCAGTGCTGCAAGAAATGACCAAAGATTTCACTGTTTATTATATCGAAACGCGGGAGAAAATTTCATCCCGGGTTCGCGGTAAGGTGGAATATGGTGTGGAGGATATCGCTCGCGATATTGTGCAATTGGTACGACATTTCGATTTTCAGCCGAATCGATACATTTTGTTCGGCAGTTCGCTGGGCGGTTCGGCCATTCTGGAATGCTGTCATCTATTGGATCGCGATCCATTATGCCTGGTCCTGGTCGGCCCCAATGCCTTGTTTCGGGTGCCGCGATTCGGCAAAGTGATCATTTACTTCTTCCCGCCGCGGCTTTACCTGCTCATTAAGCCGGTTGTGAAATGGTATTTGAAAACATTTCGGCTCGACGTGAAAAGCGATTATGAACAGTATCAAAAATATTGCAGTAATATCGACTCAGCCGATCCTTGGAAATTGAAAAAGGCAGTAATGAAACTTTGGCACTGGCAAGCATGGCCGCTTTTGGCAGATATCCACTATCCCGTGCTGATCTTCGGCGCATCAAAAGATTCGCTTCATGAACCAGAAAATCTGAAGCGCATGGTCTCGATGTTGCCTACCGCAACGTATATCGATATGGAGACGAATAAGGCCACACACAGCAAAGAGATGGTCCATAGAATGCGCGAATATCTTCAAACCATCTGATTGAAACTTCTGGAAACAAGGCCATTCGTCATTCCGAGCGAATCGAGGAATCTCATGCTTCAATCAGATAATAGATTGCTGCTTCGCTTCGTTCCACGCTATGACTCAAATTCGGATTTTTGAAGTCCTCTATTCTGGATTCAGATCAGAGCGGCTTGCAAGCGCCATTGGCCAAATTAAAAGTGGATCAAAATGGTGGTGGCATGGAAGGAGAAATAGAGCTTTCGATTGTGACATTTTCTTATGCCTCGAAGCTCCATTTTCGATATCAATTCTAATGAATTTGAACGAATCATGGGAATCATCTAAGTCCGATTTTAATGAGATTGCCATAGGCAAAATAGCTGAAGCGGATATTTTGCTTGACTTTTAGCGATAAATTTGTCATATTAGCCGCTAAAGAAGCTAATGGTCAATTTCGCGCGGAATGTCCTTGAACGAATTTGGTTCGGAGGGAAAAATGGCCCGACAGGAGCGATCTTCCAGCGGTATTGAGCAGATCCGGGAGATCATTTTCGGTGATCTAATCGAACAATATGATCGACAATTCGAGGTGCTGAACCAGCAGTGCCAGGCATTGCAACATAAAATTGAGCTATTACAGAAGAATCAAGCCGAGCTTGACCAGCGATTAGCTGAAAGCAGTGAGCAACAGCGCGCCACGAAGATAGACCAGGAGCAAACCAAAGCGGTGATCGAGCAGCTCAGGGATGAATTTGAGAGAAAACTGGTGGCGTTGGATCAGGCAAAAGTCGATAAAAGCCAAATCGGACAGGCGTTCATCGAATGGGGGATGAAAGTCAAACAAACTGGGCTGAATTAGGGCCAATATGCTATGCCATCACCAACTGATAGATCGCTTGAGGCGCTGCGAAAAATTTTGCTTCAAGAGGATGAGCTGAAGCTCAAACAGTTGGAACAAGAGTTGGTGCGCCTCAAAAAACAAATCGCTGATAAGGAAGCATTAATTGAATCGCTCGATCCAATCATTGCTGATCTGTTAGAACGAAAAATCGCCAGTTCTAAAGAGGAAATGGCCGCGGCGCTGGCGCCAGTGATGGGTGATGCGATCCGGCATCAGATCGCTGAAGCGAAGGATGATGTAGTGGATGCGCTCTATCCCATCATTGGCAAGACAATCCGCAAATCGGTAGCCGAGGCGATGAAAAAGCTGGTGGAGACCATTAACCAGAGGATCGACCAGGCGTTGCGCCGCAGTCTGTTTAAAAAACGCTTGGAAGCGAAGCTCACTGGCGTGTCGGAGTCCGAGTTAGTACTCAAAGAATCGCTCCCATTCCAGATCCAGCAGATCTTTCTTATTCATAAAGAAAGCGGCCTACTGTTATCCCACGTCTCTGTACCGAACGCCGAAGAAAAAGTGGATGAAGAGCTCATCGGCGGCATGTTGACCGCAATTCAAAATTTCGTGGTAGAAGCCTTTGCCGGGGAGAGCAAGCAAGATCTCAATGCGATTCAATATGGCGATCTCAATATCATCGTCGAACCTGCCAGCTATTTCTATCTGGCATGCGTGACCTCTGGGATTGAACCTGCGCAATTCAAGGAGGATGTACAAAACCTCAATCGGAAAATCCATAATCGTTTCTATAAATTGCTTCGGTATTTCGATGGTGATATCACCAAATTTGGTGATATCCCTCAATTATTAACCAATTTTATCCGAAAGTATGGGACGCGTTCTCTGCAGCCAGCCAAACAACGCCCCTCACCGCGACATCTCAAGTGGGCATGGATCGCTTTTGCAGTGTTTCTCATCGCCCTGATGCTTGCATTGGCGCCACGAATGCTGGTCAAGCAGCAAAGACCGATTAAAACCTCGACACCGATTTCAGCCGATATTTCCCATCGTCAGAGGGAAATTATTCACCAAATTGAGCAACAGATCGCTCAACGCGCCGAGTTCGGCGATGCCCAGTTCAAATTGCTGGTGGATGGAGAACAGATCATCATAGAAGGTATCGTTCCAAGCCAGAAGATCAAGCGGGAGCTGGGATTTTTGGTCAGTGAGATGAGCGAAGCCAAGGTCATCCTCAATAATCTGGAAGTCACTGGTTCCAGAAATGATGCCGATACCCGAGCAAGAAGCTATCTTGGTCAATGCTACATCTTTTTCGCGCCCAATCAAGCCATCATCGCCGATCATTATCAGAGCCGATTGGATAGCGTGGTGGCGATCATGAGAGAAGTGCCAGACTTGCGATTGATCGTGAAGGGTTATTCGGATAACTCAGCCAGCCACGATTATAATTTGATGTTATCCAAGCAGCGGGCGCAACAAGTGGCAGATTATTTGATGCAGCGGGGTCTCAATCGGGAGCGCATCGTGGTACAATTTTATGGGGAGGCCGACCCAATTGCTAATAATGATACCGAATTCGGCCGCGCCAAGAACCGACGGGTGGTTTTTGATGTCCTTTCGGAGAGGTGACTGGTGAATCAGATCATTACATTGAGCAAGAAAATCTGTATGCTGGGCTCATTTGGGGTGGGAAAAACCAGTTTGGTGAGACGATTTGTCTACAACGAGTTCCAAGAAAGCTACCAATCCACTTTGGGCGTTCAAATCCACAAGCAAAGCATCCAGATCGGCCAGAACCCAAGATACCAGTTCCATTTCATTTTATGGGATATCGCGCATATTGAAAAATTCGATAGCGTGATCAAGAGCTATTTCCACGGCGCTCATGGTGCGGTGGTGGTATTCGATGTCACCCGTGCCCAGACATTTGATCAGGTCGATAGTTACCTGAAACCGTTTCTGACGACTAATCCGCAAAGCAAGCTGGTTTTCGTTGCCAACAAAATTGACCTGATTGAACCATCGGATCATATCATGGAACAGTTGTTGCAGATCAGTAAAATATACAAAAAGCCCTATGTCCAGACCAGTGCCAAGCAAAATCTAAATATCGAAACGGTTTTCACCCGATTGGGAGAACAATTTATCAAAGTGGACTAAGCCGTGACAGATTTCATCGATACCATCCTCCGAGAACAGCGGATCGGCTATGCGATTTTCGATCGGGATTTGATGCTCAAACAATATAGCCGAAATTTTCCCACCATTATTCAGCAAGCTTCATTGGCTGATTCTTGTTCGATCTGGGACATTTTCCCTGAGTTGTTCGGCAGCGAGGATCAGATTGAAGCGGTGCAGAGGCAAAAACAGCGGCGCTTTCAGCTTGAAAAGATCAATAAATATTCACCCCACGGCCAACTCCATTATTACGACCTGACAATACTTCCTCTGAATGAACCGCCGAATCACCTGCTGACCCTCGTTGCCGATAGCACCAAAGAGGCATCATTACAGCAGCACATTCGACAACAGAAGTTCGAGATCGAGATGCTTCAGGCCAGCCTGGCTGGGTACGGAGGAAGTCTCGCTGCGGAGATATTGGGGGAATCAGATCAGATTAAGCGGGTGAGGGCCTTTGTTCAGAAGATCGCCCCGATCCGCAATACGACTATTTTGCTCTACGGCGAAAGTGGCACAGGGAAGAACTTGGTCGCACGGGCCATCCATCGTCATTCCCTCTCATCAAGTGCACCGTTCGTCGAGGTTAATTGCGCTTCGATCCCTGCTACCCTGTTAGAATCCGAGATCTTCGGCCATGAAAAGGGGGCTTTCACGAATGCGATCGTCGCCAAAAAAGGTTTGCTGGAGGAAGCCGATGGAGGGACGTTTTTTCTGGACGAAATCGGAGAACTCCCCTTTCCTTTACAAGCGAAATTTCTGTCGTTTTTGGAGAGCCATACCTTTCGTCGGCTGGGCAGCACCCAAGAGCGACGGGTCGATATTCGGGTGATTGCTGCCACCAATAAGGACTTGAAAGAGGCCGTGGCCAAGAATGAATTTCGACAAGATCTGTTCTTTCGGATCAATGTCATCAATCTCACGCTTCCGCCTTTGCGCGAATTAGGCAATGACATCATCATTATCGCCGATCATTTCATTCGGCTCTTTGCTTTTGATTTTAAAAAGAAGGTTTCTGGTCTTACTCCTGCGGCGCAACAGCGACTGCTCAAATATCACTGGCCTGGGAATGTTCGCGAGTTAAGGAACGTGATTGAGCGGGCGGTCATCTTCGCCGAGCATGATCGGATCGATGCCAATGAAATCATTTTGTCTGAGGATCAGCAGAAGCAGCCATCGATCGATCCATTCCGCTTGACCGATAGCGGACTATCATTAGAACAAATCGAAAAACAAATGTTGACCGAGGCGTTGATGAGAACTCATGGCAATCAAACCCGCGCTGCCAAATTGCTCGGCATCAGCCTGGATACCCTTCGCTATCGAATAAAAAAATATCAGATCCCCAGATAAGCCACATAAAAAATGGGAAAGTCATGAAAATTAGCCTGCCACTACATTTGAAGTTGATGCTCTGCCTTCTCATCCTTGGCTGGATGGTGTTTAAATTTTTTTCTTGCCAACACCGAACCACGGACACGTTTCGGATCATGACCTTCAATATCCGTTATGGCACGGCCGATGACGGCGAAAACTCCTGGACATATCGGCAGGCCAGAATAATTGAATTGCTCAACAAATATCGTCCTGATGTCTTAGGGGTGCAGGAGGCGCTCGAGTTCCAGATAGGAGCGATTGCCTCTGCTTTTCCACATTGGCGGTCCTTTGGTATCGGACGTTATTATGGTATCGAACTACCCGATCGACCCCATGAAAGCCTTTTTGGCGAATCTTGCAACATCTTTTATGACACAACCAAATTTCAGCTCATCGATCATGGCACGTTCTGGCACAGCGATACGCCCGAAATCCCCGGCAGCATGAGCTGGGGCAACACACTGCCGCGCATCACCACCTGGGGGATAATGCTAATAAAAAATACGAATCGCAAGTTGTTTGTAATGAACACCCATTTCCATTGGGATGAGCCGTATGTGACCAATGCGTCTCGCCTCATCTTGAAACGCTACCGGGCTTTGTCTGGTAGTCTACCTACTATCTTGATGGGCGATTTCAATCTGCCGCCGAGGTCATGGACGCATCAATTTTTTTGTGGCGAGTTAGACATGGATATCATTCAGGGAAATTTTTTTGATCCTTGGGTCGCATTGGGCAAATCTGACCAAAACGCTGGGACTTTTAACGGTTTCCGAGGCGATCGGAGCGGCGAGCGGATCGATTGGATTTTAGCTACATCGCAGATCACATTCAAAGATATTCGGATTATTCATGATCAATTTGATGGCAAGTTTCCAAGCGATCATTTTCCAGTAATCGCCATCGCTGATTTTCAATAATGTCAGACTTTGTTATCGTCTTTGTTTGTTTCTTTCAATTGTGGATCACACTGGCCATGAGGCTTGTTACTGGCTTTTACTGAAATGAGAGCCAACAGCAATGAATCTTCATTTTTCTGAAGCTAAAGGTAGTTGAGTCCGATAAAATTCTATCGAATGGATCGCGAGATTTATTCAAGATCAAATCGAAAACAACCAAATAACCAAGGAGGAAAAAATGTCTGTCGCCAGAGTCACAGAGATCACGGCGTCTTCACCGAAAAGTTTTGAGGATGCCATTCGGGTGGGGATTGAGCGAGCTGCCAAAACCCTCGAAAATGTTCAGGGTGCCTGGATCAAAGAGCAGAAAGTCATCGTCCAGGACAACAAAATCACCGAGTACCGCGTCACCATGAAGGTGACATTCGTGCTGAAAGATTAGTTTCAGCGGGTATTGACAATAAGACATCCTGTTGGCTCAGCTTCAAAAATACGCCCCGGTCTCAGTCCAATTAAGCCGGGGCGTCTTATTATGTCCAAGCATCATAATGATTCTTGTGCGTTTTAAGATGTTGGATTTTTCTGTTGGGGATAAATTTTTCGCATGATCCAGAAGATCGGCAAGCCCAGCACAAAGATGATTGAGCCGAATAAGGCCGGTTTTGGTTCAGTTAATAGCACATTTAGCGAAACGCTAAGCAAGAAAATTACAAAGATGGCTGGGACAATTGGATATAAGGGCACCTGATACTCTGATTGATCTGGCTCCTTTTTAGCGCGATGACGCAACACAAAAATCGTCGCTGCGACAATGGCCAGGTTCAGGCTATCAAGAAACATCACATAATTGACCAATTTCTCGAAGGTGCCCAGTAGGAAAATTGAAAGGAGGATCGTAGCGCAATAAAAGATCAAGCTGAATTCCTGGGTTTGAGTTCTGGGATTAACACGTTTGAAGATGGCTGGTAATACGCGATCTTGGGCCATGGCATAGTAGGCTCGAGGCGTCTGCATCATATTGACGTTTAAAAATCCAAAGGCGGAGAGAAAGATGGCCAGCGAGATGAGAAAATAGCCTCCATTACCAAAGCAATAGCGCGCCACTTCTGCCGCAACCAATTTGGCAGTGATCATCCCCTCAACCCCGAGCACCCGATAGTAGGCGAAATTGACCAGTAGATAGAGCGAAATGATAATGGCGATACCGAAAAAGATGGCCAGCGGGATATTCCGTTTTGGTTTTTGGACGTCGCCGCCGAAATTGATCGTGCCCTGATACCCGCCATACGTGTAGAAAACCGAGATTAAGCCAACAGCTAATGCCCAATAGAACGGTTGACTTGGGCTTTGGGGATCGGCTGGTGGAATTTGAGGAGTCAATCCACTATGTTTAAATGAGAAAGCTGCAAGGATAATGGCTAGGATCATGGCGATTTTGATTACGGTGAGCACATTCTGGGTCCTGGCGCCCATTTTGATCCCCAAAAAGTTGATCGCAAACAGAACCATAATTGCCCCCGCAGCGGTGAATTGCACGGTGGATTGCGTTTGCAATTCTTTTGGGAAAATGATGGGCACCAGGTATTCAGCGCCTATCATCGACACAGCGGCTGCTCCAGCCCCACCGATGATCAGCAGATTGGCCCAATTAAGCATAAAGGCCAGCGAAGAATGATAGCAATCGGCAACTACCTCATAATAGGCCCCTGGCCGAGTGAAACGCGAGCCGATCTCTGCGAAGGTGAGCGCACCACACAAACTGATGAGCCCGCCGAGGATCCAAGCCATGAAGAACAATAGAGGTGTTCGGGTCGCAGCCGCAACCATGGCCGGGGTCCGAAAAATCCCAATTCCAATCACCAGACTCACTACAATCATCGTTGTGTCGAATACCGTAAGCTTCGCTTTAATTGACATAAATTTCCTTTCGAGTAAGATGCTGGTGCACCCTTGCGAAGGCTGGGAACTTCGCAAGGGGGGGAGTCCCCATAATCCTTGCAAAGGTTAGCATCCGTTACAGGGTTCATTTTCAATTGGCAAATTTTGCTTTTGAAAGATACTCCCGTTTACCATGAATGAACCGTTTTTCGCCAACCACCTCGAACGATCCTTTCAGCCGAATATCTTCCGAAGAACTGCCAATCATCACTTCAAACTCGCCTGGCTCGACCACCAGTTTTAGATCAGCGTCATAAAATGCCAAGAGATCGGTCGAAAGTTCGAATTGGACCTTCTGCTTCTGCCCTGGCTCCAATTCGATTCGTTTGAACCCTTTTAGTTCTTTCACTGGCCTGGTGACCGAAGCGACGAGGTCATGGAGATAAAGTTGCACCACCTCATCCCCTTTCACAGAGCCGGTGTTTTGCACCTCCAGCGAAATTGTCACTTTTCCAGCAATGGGAACTTGTTTCGGTGCGATTTTGAGCTGGCTATACTTGAATTTGGTATAGCTCAGGCCATGACCAAAGGGAAAGAGCGGCTGGGAACTGGCGTCCACGTAGTCGATCCACAAATGGGAGCGACGTGCCGAGGGCTTGTGGCGATAGAAGATCGGTACTTGTCCCACCTTTGCCGGGAACGTGATGGGCAGCTTGCCGCCGGGATTGAAGTCACCGAATAGGACATCTGCGATCGCATTGCCGCCCTCCTCACCAGGGAGCCAGGCTTCAATGATCGCGGGGATATGCTGTGCTTCCCATTCCAGTGTATACGGTCGTCCGTTGACGAGCACCAGCACCACAGGCGTCCCGGTGGCATGAATCGCTTTG
Organism: candidate division KSB1 bacterium; assembly: GCA_034506395.1. Lineage (NCBI taxonomy): Bacteria > Pseudomonadati > Candidatus Zhuqueibacterota bacterium. The sequence continues at coordinate 163,360 of JAPDPQ010000002.1, forward strand.
ACCAATTCCGATTGGACGCCAGGCAAATTCAATTCAGCCCGATCGCGCTCCTCCCCAGAGGTGCAGTCTGGCACAAACCCAGATTTGCCACCGACGACCACTACGGCCACTTCTGCTTGGCGAGCAGCTGCGATCGCTGCCTCAAAACCTTCTGTTGAACCACCCGTCACCGTACAACCAAGAGCAAACAGTACCTCAGCGCTTTCTGGCACCTTCGATTTGATCCCCTCCAAAACAGTGACGACCTGAACCGTTGGATTGGGGAGGCTTGTCAGATCGATGGTTTTATTTTTCTCCTTGGCTTTGAGAATTTCTCGAAATTCCACGATGGTGGGATAGCTGTAATCACCCAATAAATTGCGCCAGCTATCCGCATTTGGGCCTATCACAGCGATTTTATCCAGATTTTTATTCAAGGGCAAAAGACCGCCCTCGTTTTTAAGTAGCACAATGGATTTTCGCGCCAGTTCCAAGGCAAATTTCCGGTGCATCGGTTGTTCCAATGGTCCACTGTTGGCGCGTTCAGCGAATGGATTTTCGAAGATGCCCAATGCGAACTTCAAACGGAGTACTCGAGCTACCGCCCGGTCGATCAAATTTTCAGAGATCAGCCCCTTTTGCACGGCAGCCTTGAGTTGATCGCCATAGCAGTCCAGCTCTGGCAACTCAATATCGATCCCGGCTTCTAATGCCAAACAGCCAGCCTCCATTTTATCCTTAGCGATATGATGATATTCGTAGAGCATGGGGATGGCCTCGTAGTCCGAAACCACAATCCCGGTAAAGCCCCACTCGCCGCGGAGGATATCGGTCAATAGCTGGCGGTTGGCACCGCAGGGGATGCCATCTAGCTCGTGATAGGCGTTCATCACGCTGAGCCCACCAGCTTCGCGCACCGCTACCTCAAAAGGAAACAAGAATACCTCGCGGAATTCACGGCTGGGGATATGAGCTGGCGCCCAATTGAGACCGGCCTGTGAGGCGCTATATCCAGCAAAATGTTTCACTGTGGCTGCCACCGCATGTCTCAAATCATCGCCCTGCAGACCTCTGATATAGGCTTTCCCCATCGCTGCGACCAGGTACGGATCTTCGCCGTACGTCTCCTCGGTTCGGCCCCAGCGAGGGTCTCGTGCCACATCTAGCACTGGCGCCAATCCTTGGTGCACGTTGATGGCTTTGAGCTGAATGCGGATGGTCTTGGTCATGGTTTCGATTAGCTCTGGCTCCCAGGTGCTGGCCAGGCCGATCGCTTGTGGAAAAATCGTGGCGCCTTTCGCCTGCCAACCAGTCAAGCACTCCTCATGCAGTATCGCGGGAATGCCCAGGCGAGTTTCTTCGATGAGAAAACGCTGGACTAAATTCACGAATTCAGCCACTTGACCATATTCCAGATCCGTTCCCCCAGCCGGGCGAGTGATCTGCCCAATGCCATGTTTTAGCAGCTTCCGCGCTTTATCGATTGAAAAGGTCTGCCGATTTTTCATCAAGGAATAGCCCCAGACCGATTGCAATTGCGCGATTTTTTCGTCAAGCGTCATGCGTGATAGTAGATCTTCCGTGCGTCTCTCAACGGATTGAGAGGGATCGCGATAAATTTCCATATTCGTCTCCAATTTTATTCCTTGCTGATATCTAGAAATCTTTTAAAATTCAGATCGATTCTCTTTAATTTGCCACTCGATAAAAAAAACAATAAAAGATGAATTAGCGAAATTAGATCGATTGGTGAAATTTGCTGTCACGAATTCAATCAGATCTATGCAGAAATATCACTTCAAGAAATTCCTCAAGTTTTCCCCTAGTACTTTTACCATTTCTTTGTACACCGCATTGCGACTGTGGCGCTGCATTCGGTTCTCGTAAAGCGCCTGAACCAGCCGCATGGGCCAGTCTGTATCCGCATTTTGGCTATTTACCTGGATCGAAAAGTGTAACTTTTCCGACGCAATGACATCCATCAATTCAGAAAGCTGGTGAGGCTGCACATCGGATTGGCATTCGATCCACAGCAAGGCGTTTTTCTGTTGCGCCAGCGCTTTCACTTCCTCGATCATGAGGGGGCTCAACGGTGGCCTTTTTTGAACGATCACTTTGCCGCTGAAATTGCGGAGCAGCTTCTGAAGCAACTCGTGATGCTCAATTTGCCAGAAAATGGCGATATTTTCCGCCTGACAGATCCTGAGCACTTCTTCACCGAACGCACTCAGTTTGCTCCCTTCGAACATCATGTCCGATCGGTCATTCAACACTAAAAAAGTCAAGCCCAGCTTCGGTAGATTGCGCAATGCGCCCAGGTCCCGTTGAAATATCTGGCTCCCCACTACCCCGGTGGCAATGGCAATTTTGCCCTCACTCCTGGCTTGATGCAGCGAGTTTCCATTTTGGTAGCGAAGCGCCAGATGACTGTTGTTTTTGACCCACTGGTTCATTTCATCGATGCTGCGATAACAGTTCTCGGGTTGGGAAAAAAGCGGGCCATCGAGCGGCAACACTACACCGCTGAAGCCAGCGTCGATCTGCTCTTTTAGCCACTGTTTCAATTCATGTTCCTCTCGGAATTGTTGGTCGCGCGTGAGCGCGAAATCCAATTGATCGCCAAACATGAGAAAGGTGCGACCCTGGCGATTGCCGTCAAATAGCAAACTGGATGGATGATTGCCAAATCGAAGCAACAGCTCTGTGACACGATCGCCGACGAATTGCAGCGACTGCGGATTGATCTGACTGGGGTCATCCTCGAACTGATGATAAAATGGATGATCGCCGGTGGAATAGAAAGTGAAATCTGGGATGCCCTGCTCGATGAAATGGGCGTGATCCGAGCCCCACATGCCGCCGGCGCGGCCGGCTGAAAATTTTTTCTGGATCGAATCTGAGAGCGCGCCGATCATTTCAGATACGATTCCCGGAAAATAATTTCTGCCACCGAAGCCAGCACCGCCATTACCCTGGCCAACCATGTCGAAATTGATCATGAGACAAATTTTTTCCACTGGAACTGTGGGATTGGTCGCGAAAAATTTTGAACCGCGCAGCCCCTGTTCCTCGCCTCCGAAGGCGATAAATACCAGGGAACGCCTCAAATCCGATTTGCGACTGGCAAAGACGCGAGCCAGTTCCATCACCGTGGCTGTGCCCGAGGCGTTATCGTCGGCACCGAAATAGCCAAATCCCGATGTCCCGAGCCCATTGTGATCCATGTGGGCGCCGATGACGATGAATTCATCTTTTAATATTGGATCATTGCCAGGCAGAATACCGATGACATTTTCGCCGACGCCTGGTTCGATTTTATCGACCTGTGCCTCGATGGACATGATTTTCCCCGTGGCGAAAGAGCCAGGCTTTTTCGCCAGATCGCGGATCACATGATCGAGTTGACGATAGGTGCCGCGAAAGATGTCCAGCGCCACCTTCTTTGAAACGCTCAGTGCTGGGAGCTGAGGAAAATAGCCGTCTTCATGAATCGTTCCCCCACGGATCGCCCAGTCGCGCTCGAACATCAATAGCGCGGCTGCTTCGTGTTTGGCGGCCTGCTGCATCTTGTAGTCCCGCTCGTTTTCCGCCGACCAGTCCTGACCATCACTCGGCGTGCCCCGATAGATTAACACGATTTTGCCAGCCACATCGATACCCGCGTAATCGTCCCAGCCCTTCTGTGGCTCGGAAATGCCGAACCCGACAAATATGACTTCGGCCGTAACTTTGCCCGATCCTGAATTGAAATAGAGATGAAAATCGTTTTCATCCTGATACGTGATTGGGGCGAACGGGCCGGTTTTCAGTTGCAGCTTCGCTGGCTTGCGCTGATGGGTGGTGATCATCGGATAGTGCTGAATAAACGTGCCCTGATCGCCGCCGGGCTGCAATCCCCAATTCTGAAATTGGGAGGCGATCCATTCGGCAGCCTTTCGAGCGCCGGGCAGGCCGGTCTTGCGGGCTTGGAATTGGGGCTGGCAGAGGATTTGAATATAATTAAGAGCTTTGTTTTGGTCAAATTTTTCTTGAGTAAAGGCCGAAAATATAAAAAGCAATAAGAAAGACAAAGTGTGAATCATTCTCTGCATGAACATAATGATGTCCTTAGTTTTTGTAGTGGCTGAATCAAAAAATTTTATGCTTTCATTCATATTGCATTATCATCGAGAGGCTGAGCAGAGCGTGCCACCTGAACAATTGCATCGAGCTTCTCTTTGATTTCAGGGTCAATTTGGTCGGGAGCTACAAATCGAGCGAGCTCATGAAAATTTTTCTTTTCCATTAAGTTTGGTAGCTGCAATTTTTTGAAGTAATTTTTAAAAAGCGGACCAAGAAAATCATCGCTTACTTTGGTGTTTTGATCCCAGGGAGAGCCTTTTCCCAGCGTCGCTAAAGCTGCTTCAGTCTCATGAATAGCTTCGCGCATCGCCTGTACCCGAGCCTTTGCTTCAGCTTCGCTAAAAAGAGGACCTGCAACGCTCGTTTCCGCTCCATATCGTGCATAAGCCTCTAATACTTCTGGAAAGCAGAAATAATTTTCAATCTCACGTTTGCGCCACATATAACCTTGGGCGCCAAGATCCGATGGCAAAGACATATCGAGTCGATCGAATATTGCTATGGCTTTTAAATGGGGCACAGCTTCCCGCAAGCCCTGAAAGTGCTTTCGAACCTCGCCTGGCTGGTTTCCGACATAATGGACAAACGGCCGCTGCAAAGCTTGAATTGCTTGTTCATGCTGCAAACGTTCAGCAAATGCCCTTAAAATCGCTAAATCGGTTGATCCTTCCAGATACAATACCCAACCAGTCTGTTCAGCCAAATAATATTGTTCAAACCCGATGTCGCGAAGCGATTTTAGCACCTGACTGCCGCGATCACTGAGCGCATGAGGTTTGCCTACAAAGGCAATAACCAAATCTTTATCAGCCGCCTCATTCAACAGCACTTCGGAATGGCTTGCCGCGATGACTTGGTTATTGTTTTCTCTGGCCACTTCAACCAAAATCTGATAAATCTGTCGTTGACGGAGTATTTCGAGGTGAGCATCTGGCTCATCGAGAAGTAGCACGGCTCCTGGATTGGCATACATATAGGCGAGAAGCAGTAACGTTTGTTGCAAACCGCGACCGCTTGACGACAAGTCCAAAGCTACACTCCGTTCAGAATAAGTCATCGTTATTTCACCACGCTCTGGAATATATTGCGGTTCGTCCAATTCAGCACCGAACAGCCATTTGATTTGATCTCTTAGCTTCTTCCAGTGTTGTTTGTTTTCCTGAGCAATTTTATAGCAAAGATTGCGAAGCACTTCGGCAGTGCGTCCCTCCCCTACGCGTACATTGATAGCGCCTTGATCGAGCCGTACTTCATTAGCAGCCAAACCTGACATGGGAGGAAGAAAAGCAATGCGAACCTGCGCAGCTTGCTCTGGTACCGGAAGCCTCTCTGATTCATTACTTTCAGAAATTCGAAGCGGCCGGCAGTAAAATGATTCTTCATTTGCGTAATCAAACTCAAGACCGCATCGCCATGACTGATTATTGATGACACCTTCCACGATGATGTCAATGCGAACATTTCGGGTTTGTGGCTTGTCGCCAACTCGTTTGACGTCACGGGTATGAAGATTCCGCCAGAGAAGGTTGGCGCTCGGCACCGGGATTGCAACCAAATCCCGTCGGTTGATGGCAACACCAGGCCTTTTCTCCGGGCTTTTTTGTGCACCGCGCTTTTCAAACCATTTCCTAATGCCTATTTCCCAAAGCGCCAGGCCCTGGAGGGCAGAGGTTTTACCTGAATTATTTGGGCCGATAAAAAGGACTGGATTGGCAAGATCAATTTCAACCTGGTCAAAGCGCTTGAAGTTGCGGATAATCAGTTTAGTTAGCATGGGTCTGTTCCCTCACTGGATAATACCCTTTTGATAACAAAATTCATTATTAATGAGATGCTATTCGGATTGAAAGCCTTGCAAAGATTCAAAACTTTCGCAAAGATTATACATCTCGAGTCTGAAAGCCGATTCAGCTAGAATATAAAAGACGATTTGTAAGCTGAGAACATCTCGATTTACATTCAAGCAAAAATTTTTTGAAAGCATCTTTCAAGCGATCTTATTGGGCAATCCTCCCTGCATTTGCAACCGATAGTATCCACTTCCAATTTGAAAGACAAGAAATTCCCCTTTTCGGCCGGCTAATTTAATATCCGAAATGCGCTCTTTCGATTGGCCCGGTTCCCAGAGAATTCGGCTGTTTTCTATAATCACGGGCGCTTCCCATAATAGTGGCAAATGCACCTCCGCCGTCGCACCAACTGGAATCCTACAGATCAATTCAAAGTGTTGCTCTGATTTTTGCCAGGAGACAAAAATCTCCCCACGAACCGTTTTCACTTTCGCAGTGGCATATTTCAGATCTCCAAAAACTTCAGGCTTGATCCGAATTTTCTTCCAGCCTGGCTCAATGCAATTGATCCCGGCTATGGCGCGATAGAACCAGGCATCCACGCTGCCCAGCATGATGTGATTGTGCGAATTCATCCCACCGCTGGTGATCTTTTCCCAGCGCTCCCACAGCGTGGTGGCCCCTTCGCCAATCATGTAGCCCCAACTGGGATAAGATCGCTGCGTCGCGATTCGATAAGCGATGTCGGCATGGCCGTTATCGGTGAGCACGTCCAGCAGATAGCGCGTGCCGATGATCCCAGTGTCCAGGTGATAATCATGATCGTTGATGATGCTGTGCAAAAGTTTGTTCAACACAGCTTCTTTTTTATCGGCTGGGACCATATCGAGATACAGCGGGAGTACATTGGACGTCTGATCCACGCTGCGCGCCACCGGGCTCATCCAATGGCCAGCGTACTGATCGTTCTCCAGGTAAGCCGCATTGAAAGCGGTTTTGATTTGTTCAGCCAAGCTGCGATAAAATTGGGCATCGCTGACTTTTTCAATTACCTCGGCCATTTGGGACAATAGCAAGGTGTCATAATAATAAAACCAGGTAGAGGTGAGTTCCAGCTTGGTGCGTTTCGGTTCGATACTGCCCGGCGGGCACCAATCGCCGTATTTGCCCAGCTTTTTGATCAAATGTCCCTCGGCCTGGCTGCACAGAAATTCGACATATTTTTTCATGGAAGGATAGTGGCGCTCCAGCACGTGTGCATCGCCATAATACCAGTAGAGGTACCATGCGATGATGAGATACGCCGAGCCCCAGGCTGGATCCGCTGGATGCGTACCATCGGGTCCCAAATAATTCGGCGCGATATCGGGCAGGCTGCCATTTTCTTTCTGGGAATGCTGGATGTCATCCAAAAATTTGATGTAAACGTTAGCCATATCGAAGTTGAAAATGGCCTGTTCCGCGGCGAGATGCGCATCGCCCAGCCAACCGTAGCGCTCATCCCGTTGGCAGCAATCGGTCGGCAAGCTATGGAGATTGGACAGTTGCCCCCACAGCACATTTTGATGGATGCGATTGATCAACTCATTGGAGCAGGAGAACTGGCCGCTCGGTTCGACCTCGGTGTGGACAAAGCAGCCCTCGATATTGTCTGGCGTCGGAACGCCCGGAAAGCCGCTGATTTCCACATATCGAAAGCCGTGATAGGTGAATTTGGGTTCAAAGGTTTCCTGACCAGCTCCGCTTAAGATGAATGTATCAGTAGCTTCCGCTTTTTGATTGGGCGCGGTGTTCAATCGGCCGTCCTCATGCAGCAGTTCGGCATAGCGCAATCGAATCTCGGTTCCGGCTGGCCCTTGCACCGTCAGTTTGACCCAGCCGGTGAAATTCTGTCCGAAGTCGACAACGTAGCAACCTGAGTCGGGACTGCTGATTTTTTGAGGCCGAAGCGTTTTTGTCTTGCGAATTGGGGGCAGGAGTTGTGCCGCCAGTTTTGTGCCCTGAACTACGATGGCATTTTGCCAGTGACTGTCATCGAAATCAGGGCGATCCCAGCCAGGCATTTCGAAACGAGCATCATATCTCTCGCCAAAATAAATGCCGTTTTCCATCACTGGCCCATGGGAAACCTTCCAGGTGCCATCGCTGATAATTACCTGTTTTTCTCCGGATTGATATTCGATATGAATTTGGAGAAATAATTTGGGAAGGTCATAGCCATAGAGCTTAATATGGCGTCCGTTGCCTAAAATCACTCCAATAGCATTTTGGGATTCCAGATAAGCAGTGATGTCATAGCACGCGTAAAGCGCCGCGCGCTGATAATCTGTTTGAGCTGGATCGAGCACGTGATCGCCCACCTTTTGGCCATTGATCCGCAGCTCATAATAGCCCAAACCACAAACATACGCCCGCGCCGATTTAATTGGACCCGATGTTTGAAATTCTTTTCGCAGATAGATGGCTTTGACCTGATAATATTCGCCCATATTCTGGCCGAGGATGATAATAGCATTGGAGCGAAATTGCTCTGGTTGCACCATGCTGATCCATTTGGCCTGCCAATCGGCCTCACTCAGTGCGCTGGTCTCGAACCAGGCCACTTCACTGAATGGGCTGACCTGATCGTGGCTATCCCACCAGCGCACTCGCCAGAAATATCGAGTGAATGAGCTCAATGGTGCGCCAGCATAAGGGATTTGATAATTTCGGTCGCATTGGACTTTATGACTGTCCCATAAAATTGCCTTTCCTCGAGCGAAGTCATCAACGTTTAATCCAAGCTGTATTTGATAGGCGGTTTGCCGTTCGTTCCGATGAGCATGATGAAGTTGCCAAGAAAAGAGAGGGAACGGAGTGTCAATTCCTAAAGGATTTATTAAATTTTCACAGCGTAAGTGATCGGCTGGCGCTATTGGCATTAGCTACTCCTTATCAACAAACAATGGATGTCTAGGACATAAGATAATACTGGGCAACCAAAAAACTAAAATAATCATCAAGGATGTTTGATCCGCTCAGATCGCTATTTCCAAACTATTTTCATGTCAAACCAGCGGGTTATTTTTCAGTGCGCAATAGCGCTGAGAATAATCAAGAGGCATCATTCAACTGCGTCATAAATCAGTTTCGAAATTTGCGCAATCAATTTTTCCGCTCTGATGTGGCTAGAGATATCTTTAGTCAATATGACTAATACATAAGGGTGATCGTCGGATTTGTATACAATGGCCGCATCGTGATCAATCCCAGTGATCGAACCAGTTTTGTGGGCGACTTTCGTACCAGGGGGCAACAATGCTGGGATTTTGCGATTCAATTTCTGGTCCAAAAGAATGGACAACATCTCGTTACAAGCATTTTCAGAAAGGATCTGTTTTTTGGCGATAGCTTTCATGATCAAAAGCATGTCGTAAGCGTCAGTGGTATTGTTGAGTCCCCTTTCAAACGCCTTTGGATCTTCCACCCCGCGTAAAATCTGAATCCGATTGGCACCGATCGATTTCATAGTTGCCATAATATTTTCTACTCCCACCAATTCCACGAGGAGATTGGTGGCCAGATTGCTGCTCCGAGTGATCATCTGCACAACCAAATCCCGAATTGGAAGTTTGCTACCAATATGGCGATATACGGAACTGTCGCTATCGCTGATTCGGCTCAACGTAAAGCGGCTTCCATCAACAATGCTTCTGAACTCGTTCTTCACCAGTATGGAATCGGAAAGGTTCAATCCGCCCAGTTCAGCCTGTTTGAACACTTCGATCATAACCGGGGTTTTCATAGTGCTTGCAGCATGCATGGCGACCGTCTCGTTGATCAACAATTGCTCTCCGGTGACGAGATCTTCGAATGCCACTGCTACCGTTCCTCCGGAGGCTGCGGCCATCTGCCTAATTTTTTGTTCCAAAGCCTTCCATTTATCCAATTGGTTCTCACTTCCGCGAACGACAAGCAACATCAAAGCAAATGAAAAAATAGAGATGAAGCTCATATGGTGCGTTCCTTTCAAAATCTGATTTATAATTAAGTCGAGCACTCATAAAATTTATCAAAGCAAGCAAAAATGCTTTTGCGCGAGGATGAATTTTCGTTGCGTGTCAACGGTTGATCGTTTTTTAATAGCAATGTTGAAATGTCGAATATAGTTGTGCCAAATAATTGTGCACTGAACTGATTATCCAGCAGCTTCAAAAATCCTTCGTCAGCTAATAGCATCGCTGATGGCGCTGATATGATTTTAAGCAATCTTGATCATAAAATCAAGATTAATTTTGACCAAATTAGCAATAATCCATCGAAATAATTCATTAAATTTTGGTGATCTCTTCAGAGGAATTTGAATGCGTTCAAAGGCATTGGTTATTGGTGGTCGTTAGCTGCGATTCAATCGTTGCATAATTTTATTGATCAAACACAAAAAAATGCTTGCTTTTTTGATCTAGAATATTTAATTTTAGCCTCGTTTCAATGAAACCGCAAATTCAAAAGCATATATGATTGCCCCCTTTGTACCAGATGAAGCTTAATATATCAAGTTCTTTTAGATATAATTTGATGACGAGTATAAATCGAGCCTAACTTTTGCCCAGAACAGGTTTGCTCGGAAGCTTCTCGAAATTCAATCTAGGGCTAAGCTTGTTAGGATGGTTTTTATGATTGCTATAATTTTGGTCAATATACTCGGCCAGAGAATTAGATAAAGATGAAAGGATTTGGTATTGCCGTCCTCCCTTGATTGTCATTCAGAGAGATAGTCAATGGCATAACAAATTTGTTCACCAATATCATGGTTTTGGATAGTCATTTTTCGTTTCGCAAATGATTTGTATTAGGAAGTATTGATCCACCATATATCCTTAGAACGATGCCGCGTTCGATTGTTCGGTATAATCAGAACTGCATTTTACTATGAACGAAATGATGCGCTTTGAGAAACTAAATTTTCCTAACGACCAATGAATCGAGATGTCTCGTCGTTGGTTGTTTGGGATTAGTGATCAATTTGATCAGCGAAGGGATTCGCTGCTTGAGCGCGACAATAGAGCATGCATTGATGAGAGCGAAATATCTATTCAATATTTTATTCCAACCATGATAGGAGTGAATCATGAGAAGTATCGCTCAAAATGTTGAGCCGACCATCTCTGACCTGGTTCAGACGATTCAAGGGTATGAAGGCTACCGAAACAGGGAGAAATTCCGGCAGACTGAACGGCGACTGAAAAATTATCTTGCTGAGCGACTGAGGCAGGTGGAAACTGGGCTATCCGAGTTCGAGCACCGATGTTACCAGCAACGGAAAACATCCAATCTAAATTCTTTTAACCGTATCTCGCTCAGTCTTAAAATGCTCATTCAAACCCTTCAGGAAGATGCGTCGGATAATAATGCTATTGCGACAACTGGAATCGATGAAGCCCAAGCAGCGCAATTGGAGCAACAGGACCGGCAATTGGTCGAGCAAGTCAATATTTTGAGCGACGAGGTTCAAAGCCTTGATGATCTGAATGGCGAGTTCGAAATCGAAGAAATGTTGAATCATCTTTATGATCTTCTGGACGGAATCAATCAAACATTATCGGAACGAGAGTTTTTAATGATGAGCGATTGATCGCGAATAGGATAGTACGGAACAAAAGACACGGCGAATGGCAAGTAGTGGGATCCATTCGCCTTTTTTTTGGCGGTATGAAATTGGGCAATGAATGATGCTATGCATTTAGAAAAAAGTGGCCTGATCGGCGGATGAGCCAATCGGTTCATCAAGGGTTAAATTTTCCAAAGGAACATCTTATATGCGCCATCGTTATAGTACGTGATGTGAAAATGAAGTCACAATTAAGCAAGGGATAAGTAGCGAATATGTCGGAACGGCGAGCAATTTTCATTAAGGGTGCGCGGGAACATAATCTTAAAAATATCGATCTAGAAATCCCACGAGATAAGCTGGTAGTGATTACAGGACTATCCGGCTCAGGAAAATCCTCCTTGGCGTTCGATACATTATATGCCGAGGGACAACGGCGCTATGTGGAGTCGCTCTCGGCTTACGCGCGCCAGTTTCTCGGCCTTATGGAAAAGCCGGATGTCGATTATATTGAAGGATTATCGCCAGCTATTTCCATCGAGCAGCGCTCGGCCAGCCGGAATCCGAGGTCTACTGTTGGGACGGTGACGGAGATCTATGATTATCTGAGATTGTTATTTGCCAGGATTGGCAAGCCTTATTGTTATAATTGTGGCAGACCGATTCAACGCCAAACCGTCCAGCAAATTGTCGACCAGGTGATGTCGCTGCCAATGGGGACGAAGCTGCAAGTTATGGCGCCGGTAGTGAGGGGACGGAAGGGAGAATATCGTGAAATTTTTGAAGAGGCGCGCGCTGATGGTTATGTCCGCGTTCGCGTGGATGGTCAGGTCTATGAGCTGGAGAATGAAATTAAGCTGGATAAATATAAAAAGCATAATATTGAAATCGTGGTCGATCGCCTGATCATCGATCCGAAGATCGGCAGTCGGCTGACAGATTCGGTGGAAACAGCGCTGCAATTGGCCAGTGGGATGGTTTTGGTTCAGATTATTGATGGAGAAGAGCTGTTTTTCAGCGAACACTTTGCCTGTATCGAGTGCGGAATCTCTTATGAGGAATTGGCTCCGCGCATGTTCTCTTTCAATAGCCCTTATGGTGCTTGTCCTACCTGCAATGGGTTGGGGAACATCATGGAGGTCGATCCAGATTTAGTTGTGCCAGATAAAAACTTGTCGCTTAACCAGGGTGCGCTGAGGCCATGGGGAGAAGTCCGCGAAGGCTGGTATTTCAGCCAGTTGAAATCTGTAGCGCAGAAATATGGTTTCAGCATGGACGTCCCATTTAAAATGCTAAAGCCAGAACATCAACGGATCATCTATTATGGCTCGGGCGGGGACAAGGTGAGAATGGTCTACGAGCGGGAGGATCGGGATACCCATGCTGAGTTCAACACACACTTTGAGGGAATAATTAACAATCTGGAGCGTCGCTATCGGCAGACCACCTCCCAGTACATTCGAACCTGGATCGAGAGCTTTATGAATATGAAACCTTGTCCCTCCTGCCAGGGATCTCGGCTGCGAAAAGAGACGCTTTCGGTTCGAATAGAAGATAAAAATATCTATCAAGTCACCCAACTTTCGATCAAACAAGCGATCGATTTTTTTCAGCAATTAAAATTGACTGAGCGAGAGCAGGCAATTTCAGCACAAATTTTGAAAGAGATCAATGCACGACTCAGATTTTTAATCAATGTGGGCTTGGATTATCTCACGCTGGATCGTTCGGCTGGAAGTCTTTCGGGAGGTGAAGCTCAGCGGATTCGGTTAGCCACCCAGATCGGCTCCCAATTGATGGGTGTACTCTATATTTTGGACGAACCCTCGATCGGTTTGCACCAGCGAGATAATCGTAAGCTAATTGATACATTGCTGGAACTGCGCAATCTGGGGAATACTGTCATCGTGGTCGAGCATGATCGTGAGACCATTGAGAAGGCGGATTTTGTGGTGGACTTAGGCCCTGGCGCTGGTGAAAATGGCGGGTACGTAGTCGCCACGGGGACGCCCAAGCAAATTGCGCAGACTGAGAATTCCATTACTGGACAATATTTGTCCTGCAAACGATACATTCCCATTCCAAAGCAGCGGAAGAACGGCAATGGTCAATATCTTGAATTGATCGGAGCCAGAGGCAATAATTTAAAGTCCATTAATGTAAAAATCCCATTGGGATTATTCGTCTGTGTCACTGGCGTTTCTGGTTCGGGCAAGAGCACGTTAATCAATGAGACGTTGTATCCAATTTTAGTGCGCCATATTTATCAGGCAAAGAAGACGCCTCTGCCCTACGATAAAATATTAGGGTTGGAGTATGTCGATAAGGTTATAGACATCGATCAATCGCCGATTGGCCGCACGCCGCGCTCGAATCCAGCCACTTACACTGGCTTGTTTACGCCGATCCGTGACCTATTTGCGCAATTGCCCGAGGCGAAAATTCGAGGCTATCGGCCGGGTCGCTTCAGCTTCAATGTTAAAGGGGGGCGCTGCGAAGCGTGTCAGGGCGATGGCATTATCAAAATTGAGATGCATTTTCTGCCGGATATTTATGTGACGTGCGAGGTATGCAAAGGAAAAAGATATAATCGAGAAACTTTAGAAATTAAATATCGCGGCAAGTCCATCGCGGATGTTCTGGATATGTCAGTCTCTCAAGCTTTGCAATTTTTCGATAAAATCCCGGTCATTCAGCGGAAACTCAAGACACTGGAGGATGTCGGCCTGGGTTATATCAGGCTTGGTCAGCAGGCGACCACGCTTTCGGGCGGAGAAGCTCAGCGCGTCAAGTTGGCTACAGAATTATCGCGGATGAGCACCGGCCGAACCATCTATATCCTCGATGAGCCCACCACGGGTCTTCACTTTGAGGATATCAATATGCTGCTCAAGGTGTTAAATCGCCTGGTGGAAAAAGGCAACACAGTGATCGTCATCGAGCACAACCTGGATGTCATCAAAACGGCCGATTACATTATTGATCTCGGACCAGAGGGCGGAGATGATGGCGGCCGAATCGTTGCTACTGGAACCCCCGAGCAGGTAGCGCAAAACCCTGACTCCTACACTGGTCAGTTTCTGCGACAAGTGCTGGCCGTCACCGAATGTTAATTCTTATGAAAATTGTAACATCGCTTTAAAAATATTCACTTGACTTTTTTAATTTTTTTTATTATAATTGAACCAGTATTGCGGAAAGCGCTTCGATCAATCAGTTACTACTGATTGAGGAAATCATATGCGGCTGTTGGCTCACCACAGAGCGAGCAAGGTCTGGATTTAGAGATCAGAGCTGAGGGATCGGTGAGACGAAGGTGAAATATGTAACCAGATCGAGGAAGGCCGCCCGTGAAACAAATGCTATCCAGTGAGCAAATTGTAATTCCCGCTCAAATCTCTTATCTGCCAGTGCTGCGCAATTTCATTTCTCGCATCGCCGCTCGTTACCACTTCTCAAAAAGCGAAATCAATGCGCTGGTGATCTCTGTCGATGAGGCATGTACGAATATCATCAAGCACGGCTATCGCGATCTCCCCTCCGGCTCGATCACTGTGACAGTCAATGTTCGAAATGATCGCCTGATAGTGGAATTGATCGATTATGGCATCAGTTTCGACCCCAATCAGGTCAGCGATCCCAATTTAGCCCAATACATCCAAAATGGCAAGAAAGGAGGACTAGGAATCTTCATCATGAAAAAATTCCTCGACGAAATCCATTATTTTACCTCCGGTACAGCGAACATACTGAGGCTGGTAAAGTTCAGGAAGGATAGCCCAGTCATGCAATTTCTTTTCCCGATTCGATTGCTCTTTTATCGGATCAAGGAATTGTTGATCCCATCCAAAGCCGAGATGCTAGCGCGACGTAGCTAATTTCACCATGAATCTCCCTCCAGCTCTTCCAGTGAGTCGCAGTGAAAATTTCACAAATAGGGCATGCCGGATCGAGATGCTTTGTACATCCTTATTGCATTAAACCTGGCTCTCGAGCTGCACCTCATCTTGGGGCGGTTATGATTTGCTCTATTTGAATTGAAAAGATCGCTAACGATAAATTAATTTGTTTGTTCAAACGGAATAGCTTTAGAGGAACTCTCTCGCGAAAATCAGTTCAAAATGGCGCATCAATACAATGCTGGCTGATTTACCCCCGCTAATAAGAATTTCAGAAGGGTTTCAACTATCTAAAATCATCAGACGGATGGAACCCACGTCAATTTCCTACCTATGTGAAACCTCAAAATTCCAACAAATTTATTTCTGCATTTCAATGGAGTTGCCAGTAACAAATTACCAGTAGAAAATACATCGTTTGATTGATGAGATAATTTGAAATCCTGGCAAATTTCTGACTTGGATGGTCATTTCTTTTCGCTTGAGCAAGCGATTAAAAATGAAAATGAAGATGGGAACAATCGTGCTGTTTCCTCAATTTCCGTTTTATTGATCTTAATTCGGCTCGTGCTATCTGCATGATGCATCCATGATTTAGAGTCAGCGGACTGCAAGCCCAGGAGCAAAATTGCTCGATGATATCGGGACAAGCTTTAAAATTACCATCGTCCTCTTTTTGGCAAAATATCGAAAGAAATCATTCTGCCATCATCATAATTAATCCAACCAGAAGAAAGGGAACAGACATGAAGCGATTAAGGTGGGTAATCTTAGCGAGCATCGTAATTGTTACGGTAGTGGGAATTATGCCGCTGTTAGCCCAAGATCCATTCATCCGAATCATCTTTGAGAATGAAAAGGGGGCATCAAAAGGCGTTGCCTGGGGAGATTACAACAATGATGGGTATCCTGATTTGTATGTAACCAATGGGGCACAGGGCTATAAGCAGCTCAATTTTCTATATCGTAATAACGGTGATGGGACATTCACTAAAATTACGAGTGGTCCTCCTGTAGAAGACCAATTAATCTCAGGAGGGTGTAGCTGGGGAGATTTCGACAACGATGGCGATCTGGATCTATATGTCGCCACGAATACGGATAACGCCAACGATCCATTGAAAAATAATTGCCTCTATGAGAACAATGGGGACGGGACTTTTACGAAAAATACGACCGCTGGACCGCCCGTCAATGATAAAGAATATACTGCTACGGTTGGTTGGGGAGATTATAATAACGATGGCTTTATTGACATATTTGTCAAAAACGGATGGGCACAAAAACAGGCGAATTCATTGTACGCGAACAATGGAGATGGGACTTTTACAGATATCACTGGGATTCCCTTGGTGAGCTCAAGCAACGCGACTTTCATTTCAACCTTTGCCTGGGGCGATTATGATAACGATGGCGATCTCGATTTGGCAGTTGCGGGCGGCGCAGGCCCAAATAATGCCATTTGGCGAAACGATGGCAATAATACTTTTGTCAAACTGCTGAATGCCAATAACGAATCGATCATCGAAGGCAGTGATTCATCTGGACCGAGCTGGGCGGATTATGATAACGATGGGGATCTGGATCTTTTCATAACCAATTTCGGCGATGCCGGTCCAGAGAAAAACTTCCTCTATCGGAACGATGGTAATAATACATTCACGAAAATCACGGATGGGGATGTCGTTAATGACGTAGCCTATTCCTATGGCAGCGCCTGGGGGGACATTGACAATGATGGTGACCTGGATTTATTTGTTGGCAATGATAATGACGGCACTCCAGGATTGAAAAATTTTCTGTACATGAATAATGGGGATGGCACGTTCACAAAAAATACAACCAGCGTTGCGCTTGATTCCACATTTACGTATGGAGTTGCGTTTGCCGATTATAACCGTGATGGCTTTGTTGATCTGTTCACCGCTCGAGAGGGCAAGAACATTTTGTTCAAAAATAATGGGCCGAATAATGGCAATACCAATCATTGGATCCATGTGAAATGCGTGGGAACGACTTCTAACCGTGCTGGGATCGGAGCAAAGGTCCGTGTCAAAGCCACCATTAATTCTCAAGTGAAATGGCAAATGCGCGAGATTTGTGCACAAAATGGATACGGCGGTCATGACGAGCTGGCGGCTCATTTCGGCCTGGGAAACGCTACGATCATCGATGAATTGCGAGTAGAATGGCCATCCGGAAATGTCCAGACCTTTACAAATGTACCCACAAATCAATTCCTAACGATCAACGAGTCTGGAACTGCCGCAAGCATTCGAGTGACCTCTCCAAACGGCGGCGAAACCTGGCAAGTGGGTAATGTCTATTCGATCACCTGGACCTCCAGCAACACCAGTGGCGAGGTGGATATCGAATTGTCCACTAATGGGGGGGGCTCATGGAGCACAATCGCCACCAACGAGCCAGATGATGGCAGTTATTCCTGGACAGTACCAAATCAGCCGTCAACAAATTGTCTGATTCGCATCAGTGATTCGGATGGCGATCCGTTTGATACGAGTGATCAGCCTTTCAGCATTGTTCAGAGCGCTTATAATTTGACCATGGCAGTCGATCCCGCAGGAAGCGGCACAACCGAACCAACTGAGGGGGTTCATAGTTATCCTCAAGGGACGGTAGTTACTGTGATTGCCAAGCCCGGCACTGCCTGGGAATTTAGCCATTGGACTGGCGATGTAGCAGATCCCAATAATGATACCACGACTGTGACGATGAATGGCGACAAAACCGTCACAGCCCATTTCTCTCAGAAAACATGCGTGCTTACCATGGTTGCTAACCCAGAACAGGGCGGTACCACCAACCCATCACCTGGCAACCATATCTATGTCAAAGGCGCTGTTGTGACAATTATCGCTATTCCAGCTAATGGCTATACTTTTGCTAATTGGACTGGGGATGTTGCTGATCCGAACAACGATACGACGACGGTGACGATGAATAATGATAAAACCGTAACTGCTAATTTCAATGCACTCCCAGTTCCAATTACTGATTTACGTGCCTCAGTTCAGGGAACTCATCTTCTTTTGGAATGGTCCGCGGTCTCTGGCGCAACTGGTTATAATGTCTATCGAGACACCCGGCACGACTTTATCCCCGATCAGGTTGGCGGGAGCAATCGGATCGCTGAGAATATCAACGATGAAGATCCGATGACAGAAGGGGTGCAATGGACCGATACTGGCAATGGCGCACAGATCGTCGGTGATGTGAATACCAATTATTTTTATCGCGTCACGGCGATTGCCGGGGGAGAGATCGATCCCTCCAACGTCGCTGGAGAGTTCGATTATCAATTAAAAACCACTGCAACGACCGATATCAATGAAATCGCTGTGATCATGCACACCCAGCGAACCCGTAAACCGATTCTAACTGCTGAAGACCTGGCTAACGCCATTCCGTACTGCACCGATGTCTATCGCTGGGATGCTTCCGGCCAGGGTATTGTTGGCCATGTGAAGGGTTTACCATTCAATAACTTTGAGATCGTGCCAGGCTATCCTTATATGATCAATGTGACGAAAGACACGGTCTGGACTGTGGCGGGCAGTTACTCGGATACCAGTTTCCAATTGATTACGACCAATACTACCGATATCAATCATATTGCAGTGCCGTTGGGCAAAGATAGTTTGACTACCGCAGAAGAATTGGGCAAGGATATTCCCAATTGCACAGATGTCTATTATTGGAATTCAACCGATCAAGGATTAGTGGGACATGTGGTTGGTCTGCCGTTCGCGAATTTCGAGGTGAAAGCCGGGCATGCCTATTATGTGAACGTCACGGCTAACACAGTTTGGCCTCAACCATCAGGATTGATGGGAACGAGTTCAGTCAATCCTTCAGCTCATAGTGCAAATCTTTCATTGAGCAAAGGCAAGCCATTTCAGGGCGTTGGGACACCGCACACGGTTTATGGTCAACTAATCGTGCCCAGCGATGCTGGTGTAGTGTCATCGGATTTGGAGCTGCGTGCCAGGTTAAAAGGACGGGGCGAAGAAATCGTTGTGTCTGAAGTGGTTGGCAGCGGCTGCGATGGACAGTATTGGTGGATTGCCGCGAGCCAATTAATCCCAACCTGGCAGGTGGGAGATAGCTTGCAGGTGATCATTCGCGAAAAATCCGGCAGGTTAATGGGATCCACCACGGTTCGATTATCCAAAGCTGGCTCAGATTTTGGCGGTACCGTGGTATTATCTAATGCTAACATCCAAACGCATGAGTCGCAGTCAGCAATTCCTCAGCAGTTCGTCCTATATCAAAATTATCCGAACCCATTTAATCCTGAAACGCAGATCATCTTCGAATTGCCCCAGGTTAGTCAGGTTAAAGTTCAGATCTATGATATTTCAGGACGACTGGTTCGAATATTAGCGAATGGTTCAATGAATGCTGGTCGACACCAACTGCGATGGGATGGTCGGGATGAAGCTGGCAAATTGGTCAGCACAGGGATATATTTATGTCGTTTGGAAGCAGCAGAATATCAGCGCTCCATGAAATTGATTCTGGCTAAGTAATAATTTCCAGCATCGGTCTGGAACTTCTGGCGACAAACAGAATGAAATGAGCTATTCATGTTGATTAAAACGAATTCGGGCGCTGAGCCCAGGTTGTTTGGGTCAGCTAATAACTTCCGCAAAGGTATAAGAAAATGAAATTGTAAATTCGCTATGGTAGAACAAATAAATGAGCAGGAGGCAATCATGAACAAAGCTTTAGCACTTTTGGTAACGGCGGTTGCGGTGATGTTGGGGGGAATGATGAATCAGGGAATGGCAGGAACGCCCCATACCGCTTATGGTAAGGTGTTCAATTCCAATGGGACTGTGCCAGCCAGTGGCGATATCACATTTATTTCTTATATCACCTCAAGGCCATCTGAAATTTTGACCCAGTCTTCTCCAGGTTGTGGCTATTCCTCTGGATATTGGCAGGTGCAGGTTGGCAATTTCCCGACCAATTGGCAGGCTGGCGACGTGCTGCGCACCGAGGTGACGAATGTGACCAATAATGAGACTGGTGCGGTTGAGGTGGTCATGACCAATGCTGGCAGTGATGCTGCACCAGATCTGTATCTCGAGCCAGTGGTTCCAGTTGAACTCTCCTCGTTTTCGGTATTGATCCGAGATGGCAAGGTCGTTCTGGAATGGGTGACCCAAACCGAATCCAACAATTTCGGATTTGAAATCCAGCGGAAAAATGGCGACAGTGAATTTGCAACTATCGGATTTGTGCCTGGGCATGGGACGACGACTAACGTGCATCGATATTCTTTTGTCGATGAGAAAGCCACATCGGGATGTTACTATTATCGGTTAAAGCAGATGGATTTCAATGGGGCTTTTGAGTTCTCTGAGATTAAATCAATCGAATTGGGCTTGCCCGCAATGTTCGTTTTGAAGCAGAATCATCCCAATCCGTTCAATGCAGAAACCTTGATCCGATATCAGATCGCCTTTACTCACAGCATTGCCGATGTGAAATTGTGCATTTATAACGCCAATGGTGAATTGGTCCGAACGCTGGTGAGCGAGCGCCAACCCGCTGGCAGCTATGATGTGATCTGGGATGGCCGAGACAATGCCGGTAATTTGGTAACGTCGGGGATTTATATTGGTCGCCTCGTCGCTTCCAATCAGATTTCCAGCATCAAAATGATCTATATGAAATAAGGCTGTCAGCAGATTTAGTTGATTGGTGAGTTTGACTCAGCCGATTTCACATGCATTGGCTGTCTGAAATCTTTTGATTGTGAGATTTCCAGGCAGCCACTTTCCATTTTAGTTATTTGGCATCCAGATGACGCTTTACTGAAGCCGATTAGGCAAAGGATTTATTTTTGGGGGAACAAATGTACATTCGGTTTTGGCAAATCGTTTGGGCAGGACTGTTTTTGATCACCACCGGAACGGTGGCTTCGCAGTATCAGTTTCATCCAACCGCTTCCTTTTTGGGCACCCATGACTACGAGCGAGTCGGTTACCATATTCACTCGGCTGGTGATGTGAATGGAGATGGTTATGCTGATTTTCTGATCGGGACATTTCATAACAAGACCAATGGGTACAATGCTGGGGCGGTTTATCTCATTTTGGGTAGGGCGGAGGCCAATTGGGGCTATAATGTCTCGCTACTGAATGCGGATGCACGATTTCTGGGTGCCAAAGCGTACGAGGCCGCGGGCTATTTCGTCGGCGGACAAGGCGATGTGAATGGTGATGGGCTTGGCGATATCTTAATTGGAGCAGAGGATGGTTTTATTTACGTCGTTTTAGGTCGCCAGAGTGCGAACTGGGGACGCGATTTCGTGTTATACGATTATGCCGATGCCCGCTATGATGCAGAACAAGACGAGGACGGGGCCGGTATGTCCGTGGCGATTATTGGCGATTTGAACGGCGATGGGTATGACGATTTTATCTGCGGTGCGCCATTTCATGACTACGATGGGGATGATACTGGCAAAGCTTATATCATTCTGGGAAAAGCCTCTGGCTGGCAGCGCGGCGTCAATTTAAGTCAGGCAAATGCCTCCTTTTACGGTACAAAGAATAGCGGTCTGGTCGGCTATTGCGTGGATGGAGTTGGTGATGTCAATAAAGATGGCATCCCTGATTTTGCCATTGGGGCGCGTGGTGAGGGCAAGGTCTATTTATTCTTTGGTCGTCGCAGCGTTAATTGGGGAAAAAATTGCGACGTCGGAACTGCGGATGTGATTTTTACGTCGGAGCAATACGGTAACTATACTGGTTGGAGGGTGTCCGGTGCTGGCGATGTCAATGGCGATGGATATGACGATTTTTTGATCGGTGCGCCATATCATGATGAGAATGATCGGGAAAATGGAAAGGTTTATCTGATTTTAGGCAGAACCAGCGGCTGGAAAACCCAGCTCGCTGAGGCCGATGCATCTTATTATGGGGAGGGACTGGACGACGAAGCCGGCTGGGATACTCAAGGTGCTGGCGATGTCGATGGGGATGGTTACGATGATTTTTTAATTGGTGCTTGGTACAATGATGCCAATGGCACCGATGCTGGAAAGCTGTATCTGATCAGGGGCAAACCCTCTGGTTGGCAACCCAATGTGCCACTGGCGACAATTCAAGACTATTTCGTGGGAGAACATGCTGGAGATTACGCTGGATTTTCCTGCGCAACTGCCGGGGATGTCAATGGCGATGGCCTGCCAGATATCATAACATCTGCTACATATTACAGTGAGGCCTATTATTGGGGCGGTATCATCTATTTGTTCGCCAGCAATAATACCAAAATAACAGTCACTGCACCCAATGGGGGAGAGACCTGGACCATCGGGAATAATTATCATATCACGTGGAGCTCCAGCCACACCAGTGGCAGTGTAAAATTGGAATATTCTCCCAACAACGGGGGCACTTGGAAAACTATTGTGGGCTCTACCCCCGATGATGGGGATTTCCTCTGGACCATACCGGATGATCCGACAACTTCCTGTTTGGTAAGAATCACAGATACTGATGGTGACCCATCGGATGTCAGCGATGCGACCTTCTCAATTACACCGACCAATTACACGCTCACTATGGCAGTTGAGCCGATTGACGCTGGAACCACAGATCCCCCGCCTGGGAACCACAGCTATGGATCTGGAAGCGTGGTGACAATTATCGCCATTCCCGCAACTGGCTATAATTTTGATCATTGGTCGGGTGATGTCGCCGATTCCCACAATGATACTACAACAGTGATGATGAATGCGAATAAGACAATCACTGCCCATTTTGTTCCCAAATTAATCCCTCCGATCACCGATCTCCGGGCGTCCCAACAGTGGACCAGAATTTTATTGGAGTGGAGCCCGGTCGCTGGTGCAACTGGTTACAATGTATACCGCGGAACGTCCTATGACTTCCTGCCTGATAAAACGAATGGGAGCAATAGAATCGCAACGAATGTTTCGGATCAAGATCCCAATACCAACGGAATTCAGTGGCTCGATAATGGAGCTGGGGTGAGGTTAGTTGGGGATGTGAATATCAATTATTTTTATCGCGTCACCGCCCTGGTGGGCAGCGAATCCGATCCCTCTAACCTGGCAGGGGAATTCGATTACAAACTCAGTACCACCTCAACAACAGACATCAATCATCTGGTGGTTATCATGCACACCCAAGGGACCCGAAAGCCTATTGCGACTGCGGAGGATCTGGCTCAGGCAATCCCTTATTGCACAGATGTATACTGTTGGGATGCAGCAACTCAAGGGCTGACTGGACATGTGAAGGGCTTGCCCTTCAACAATTTTCCTATAGCGCCAGGCTATCCCTACATGATCAATGTGAGCAAGGATACCATTTGGACGATAGCGGGGAGTTATTCTGACACCTGCTTTCAGTTGATCAATACGAATGGGACTGACATCAACTTGATTGGAGTACCACTGAGTAAAAGCAATCTGACCACTGCCGATCAATTAGGTCAGGATATTCCGAATTGCAGCGATGTCTATGTTTGGGATGTCACCACTCAGGCGTTGATTGGACATGTCGTGGGGCTGCCGTTCAATGACTTCTCAGTCCAGGCAGGGCATGCCTATTTTGTCAATGTGACGAGTGAAACCACCTGGCCTGCTTCTTGCCAAGGTAGCGGAATCTCCGCATCCAGCATCGATCCAATTCAATCATTACCAACATTTCAAAAAGGATCAGCGCAATCAGGCAATGGGGTACCGCATACGATTTACGGACGACTAATCTATCCTTCAGATGTGCACATATCCTCGGCTGATCTGCGGATCAATGTCGTATGGAGACGAAATGGAGATCAAAAATTCGTCTCTGATCCCCTCGGCTCTGGAAACGATGGAAAGTATTGGTGGGTGATGGTGCCAAATTTTCTGCCAACTTGGCAACCAGGCGATACGCTTATCATTGAAATTTTTCAGTCAGACGAGCGATATCGAGGGGTCACCCAAGTAATTTTAAGCGATGCAGGTTCAGACGATGCGGGGACAGTGCACCTCAACAAAAATAACGACACGGATAATGGATCGATTGCTCAGTCTGCTATGCCATATCGATTCCATCTTTGGCAAAATTCACCCAATCCATTCAACCCTGAAACGGCGATTAATTTTGAATGCAGTTCGCCCGCTCCTGTCAAAATAAAAATCTATGATGTCGCTGGGCGTTTGGTAACGACCCTGGTCGATGGCGAATTAGCTGCTGGGTATCATCGAGTGGTCTGGGACGGCCGAGATCACAAAGGTGAATTCGTCAGCTCTGGTATCTACTTTTGCCGAATGGAAACTGGCGATTATTTTGGGACCATCAAATTGCTATTAACAAGATAAAACCAGCGCGTCTTTGCGATGATTATTCAAGATGTTTTAATCATGAAAAAAATAATCTAAGGTTCAGAGCTTTAAACTTAACGTGGAAAGGAGCTGCACCATGAACTGGCAACCAAACTGGGCAAGGGTGGGAATTGCAACATCACTTTTAGTGATTTTGCTGACTTCATTGCTTCAGGCACAGGATCCTTTCGTTCAGATCACTTTCAGCTGGGAGAAGGTGATGGCCTCCCGAGGTGTATCCTGGGCAGATTACGATAACGATGGTTATCCCGATTTCTATGTCTCCAACGGGGTTACTGGCTATAAACAAGTGAATTTCCTCTATCATAATAATGGAGATGGAACATTCACTCGAGTCATGACGGGCCCGCCAGTCGAAGACCAATACGTTACTTATGGAAGCAGTTGGGGAGATTATGATAACGATGGCGATCTGGATTTATATGTCGCCGTCACTACTGGAACGTACGATGATCCTGTGATCAACAATTGTCTTTATGTCAATAACGGGGATGGTACATTTACGAAAAATACCACGGCGGGGCCTCCAGTGAATGAACGAGAATCAACCTGCGCGGTTGGTTGGGGCGATTATGATAACGATGGATTTCTAGATTTATTCATCAAAAATGGGACCTATCCAAAGCAACCGAATTCCCTATACCGGAGCAATGGAGATGGGACATTTACCGAAATCGTTGGAATCCCATTAGTGGGTAATGAAAACGCCACTTTGGTCTCGCGGTTTGCTTGGGGGGATTATGATAATGATGGAGATCCTGACCTTGCTATTGCCGGCGGTGATGGGGAAAACAACGCTATCTGGCGCAATGACGGCAACAATACCTTCACCAAGCTGGTGAATCAAAACGGGATGTCCATTATCCAAGGGAGCTACTCCTCGGCGCCTTGCTGGGGCGATTATGATAATGATGGTGATCTGGATCTGTTTATGTCCAATTATGGAAAAAATGGACCAGCAAAAAATTTCCTTTACCGAAACGATGGAAATGATGTCTTCACCAAAATTGTCGATGGCGACATCGTCAACGAGGAAAAATGCTCTTTGGGTTGCGCATGGGGAGATATTGATAATGATGGTGATCTCGATTTATTTGTTGGAAATGATATTTTTTTCAAAAACAGTTTGTTCATTAACAATGGAGACGGAACGTTCACGAAGGATACAACCAGCGTTGTGACCGATTCTAGTTTTACCTATGGGGCTGCCTTTGCCGATTTCAACAAAGATGGCTTTATCGATTTGTTCATTTGTCGCGAAGCGAAGAATATCCTTTATCAGAATAACGGTCCAAACAACGGCAATACGAATCATTGGATCAATCTGCAATGCACCGGGACGAATTCAAATCGAGCAGGCATCGGCGCGAAAGTAAGGGTCAAAGCAACGATCGATGGTCAGGTGCGTTGGCAAATGCGCGAAATTAGCGCCCAGAATGGTTATGGTAGCCATGATGATTTGCGAGCCCATTTCGGCCTCGGAGATGCCACCCTGATCGATGAACTGATCATCGAATGGCCCTCTGGGCTCGTTCAGACGCTCACTTCAGTGGCCGTGGACCAATTCCTGACTATTATTGAATCAGATCAGAGCGAAATGATCAAAATCACAGCTCCGAATGGGGGCGAGCAGTTTCAGGCAGGAAATGCTCATGAAATTACCTGGCAGTCCCACAATATCAGCGGCACGGTGAAAATTGAATTTTCTACCGATGGTGGGGCGACGTGGAACTTAATCGCCGATGGAGAACCAGATGACGGCAGTTATAGCTGGCAAGTGCCGCATGCGCCTTCAGAAAATTGCCGCATTCGAATCACCGACAGCGATGGTAGCCCGTTCGATGTTAGCGATAATCCTTTCACTATTCTTCCGATTATGCATGTGCTCACTATTTCTGTGAATCCCGCAGAAACGGGTACGACCGATCCATCAATTGGAGAACATAGTTATGCGTTAGGCACCGTTGTCACGCTGATCGCTACTTCGGCTGAAGGTTATGAGTTTGTCAACTGGTCTGGAGATGTCGCCGATCCGAATAATGATACGACATCTGTTTTGATCGATGGCGATAAAATGGTGACCGCCAATTTTAAAGATTCGACGACATATTTGATCATAGCGACTCCTAATGGTGGAGAGGATTGGGAGGTTAGTAGCCTGCATGATATCACCTGGAGCTCCAATAAGACGAGCGGCAAGGTGACAATTGAGTTCAGCGCCGACAGCGCTGCCACCTGGACCGTTGTCGCCGATACCACGGAAGATGATGGCCTATTTTCATGGACGATCCCGAACAGCCTCTCCAATAAATGTCTGGTGCGAGTGAGTGATGTAGATGGGCATCCCACGGACATCAGCGATACGCTATTTACCATTTCGATGCCGCCGTTCATTACGGTGCAAAGTCCGAATGGCGGCGAGGATTGGGAGGTCGGAAGTGTACAGCAGATCACTTGGAGTTCCAATAAGACCAGCGGTACTGTCAAGATTGAATTCAGTTCCGATAGCGCGGCTACCTGGATTGACATCGTAGCCAGCACTGAGGATGATGGTCTCTTTGAGTGGACGATTCCGAGTACGCCGTCAGCTCGATGCCTGGTTCGGGTGACGGACAGCGACGGCGATCCTAATGATGTCTCCGATGCAGTATTTACCATTTCGCAGGTGCCATTTATTTCGCTGGTATCCCCCAATGGTGGTGAGGATTGGAAGGTCGGGAGTGTGCATGATATTAGCTGGAGCTCCAATAAGACAAGCGGCAAGGTGACAATCGAGTTCAGCGCTGATAGTGCAGTCACTTGGATTTTGGTGGCCGATACGACTGAGGATGATGGGATCTTTTCATGGACGATTCCGAACAGCATTTCGAGCAAATGTTTGGTGCGAGTGAGCGATGTGGATGGCGATCCAGTCGATGTCAGCAATGCAGTTTTCTCCATTTCGCCGCAATCCTTTCAGTTGAAAATGGTTGCCGATCCCCCTGAAGGTGGCGCGACCGAACCAGCCGTTGGCGATCATAGCTTCAGTGATGGCTCAATCGTTCGCGTGATCGCGTTCCCGGCATCTGGTTATGTTTTTCTCAATTGGACAGGCGATGTCGCAGATCCGAATAATGATACAACCACAGTGACCATGAATGCTGATAAGATAGTCACTGCTCATTTTGCCGCTGTACCTGCTGCTATCGCCGATCTGCGGGCCTCGGTCCAAGGCAGTCACATTTTGTTGGAATGGTCTTCTGTCGATGGGGCCACGAGTTACCATGTCTATCGCGATACGAGTTATAATTTTATTCCAGATCGTGACCATGGCAGCAATCGGATTGCAACTGGGATAACCGATGAAGACCCTGGTACTGAAGGAGTTCAATGGACCGACACCGGGCATGGCGCGCAGATCGTCGGCGATGTGAATCGGAATTATTTTTATCGGGTCACCGCAGTATCCAGTGTTGAATCCGAGCCATCCAATCTTGCCAGCGAGTTTGATTATCAGTTGGTCACTACGGCCAGGACAGATATCAATGAAATTGCAGTCATTATGAACACCCTAAAAGGACGCCAGCCAATTCGAAATGCTGAGGAGCTTGCCCAAGCAATCCCATATTGCACTGACGTCTATTACTGGGACGCAGCGGTTCAGGGCATTGTCGGGCATGTGAAAGGTTTGCCATTTAACAACTTTAATGTTGTCCCTGGCTATCCCTATATGATCAACGTAACGAAAGACACGGTTTGGACAGTTGCCGGGAGTTATGCCGATACCAGTTTTCATTTAATTACCACCAGCAAGACCGATATTAATCATATCGCAGTACCGCTGAGCAAAAACTATTTAACGAATGCAGAACAGCTGGGTCAGGACATCCCCAATTGTACAGATGTTTACGCATGGGATGCAGTGAATCAGGGCCTGATCGGTCACGTGGTCGGATTACCATTTGCCAATTTTGATGTATCAGTCGGACATAGTTATTATGTGAACGTAACTGCTGATACAGTTTGGCCAGCACCTGAAAAAACTGCTGCAACATCTCTCCTCCTATCTGCCTCTGGCAAGTCGAGCAAGGCGGTTGCAAAAGAGGTCAGCAAATCTGGACGAGCAGTTCCTCACACAGTTTATGGCCGCTTAATTTATCCTCAGGATAAAACGATCCGGTCCGAGGATCTGGAGCTGTGTGCCTGGTTGGCGGGACATGAGGGTGAGGTCGAAGCAGCAAATCCTGCAGGCAGCGGTTGCGATGGTGAATTTTGGTGGGTGAGTGTGAGCAGCATCTCCCCAGCTTGGGCAGTGGGTGATACGCTGCAAATTGCCATTCGTGAGAAAAGCGGCAGTTATGTGGGGACCACTTTCGTGGTGTTGAGCGACGCTGGATCTGACAACGCTGGTGTACTGCGGCTGGATCGCGCATCGATCGCCGCCTCTGCGGCTTCAACTTCGCTTCCTGAGCAATTTGTGCTGAATCAAAATTATCCGAACCCATTTAATCCAGCGACTCTAATCTCATTCCAATTGCCTGAAGCTAGAACCGTGACCCTAAAAGTATTCAACCTATTGGGTGATGAAATTCGGACTCTGCTGAATGAAAAGAAGCAAGCTGGCTATCATCAGATTTCCTGGGACGGCAAAAACGATAGCGGCCAGGAGATGCCCTCGGGAATCTATTTGATTAAAATAGAAGCTGGGGAGTTTCGCGCCTATCGAAAGATGGTAAAAATCCGATAGAACTAGAGCGACCCTCAATTCAATCAATAGACGATTATAACCCTTGCCATGGCTATCTTGTGGCAAGGGTTTTTTTATCTATTCATCGCACCTCAAAATAGAATTGATAAATTCATAATCCAATCTTTTCTGGTTGAACTGATTAATAACTCCCGCTTTGATTCATATTTTTTCAAATTGATTGCTCGGATTTTCATGATAAAACCATCAGAGGCTGTTGGGACCAATTTCGAATCAAGAAAAATAGAAACCAAACAAATTTCGAGAAGTAACAACAATGAAGAATTGAGTCCGTCTTAATTGGTTTTGAATAAATGGAGAGAAAAGTTGAGAATGGATCGAGGAGCCTGTGTCAGCTTGCTGAGCTTGCTTTTAGTTGTTGCTATTGATTTATGCTCAAGTCTGAGCTTGGCAGCAACGATTCACGGCTTTGTTCGGGAGAAGGCCACGCGAGAGCCAATTGTATTGGGCAATGTTTGGATCAAAGATAGCCACTACGGCACGACAACCAATACAAAGGGCTATTATGTATTGGGATCTCTGCCCGCAGGAAATTATGAGATTCTTTTCCGCTACATCGGTTATAAAACGCATGTCGAAAAGATCATTATTGCTCATGAAACAGACCTTGAGCTGGATGTATATCTTGAGCCGGAGCCAATCTCATTGCCTGGAGCCACAGTAGTGGCGGATCGGGATCGGAACGAGTTGGATATTAAGCCGAGCCAAATTGTCGTTCCAGCGCAACAACTGCGCGCAGCGCCCCAGCTCGCAGAGCCAGATCTTTTTCGAACCATCCAGATGTTGCCGGGAGTGGCGACATTGTCCGACTTTTCAGCCGGGTTATATGTTCGCGGCGGCAGCCCAGACCAAAATCTAATCTTGTTGGACCATATCGATGTTTATAATCCCAACCATTTATTCGGATTTTTCTCCAGTTTTAACACCGATGCAATTAAATCGGTCGAGCTGCTCAAGGGTGGCTTCCCCGTGATGTATGGCGGCCGGTTATCATCGGTCCTTAATGTCATCAACAAGGAGGGCAATCGTGAAAAATTTCAGGGCGTGGCGCGGCTGAGCTTGTTGAGCACGAATGCAACGCTGGAGGGTCCATGGAAATACGGCTCGTGGATGGTCTCCGGCCGGCGGACTTATCTCGACCTGGCGGCCAAATTAGTTGATTTTAACCTGCCCTATTATTTTTACGACGGCCATGCCAAGATCAATTTTGATATCGATCGAAAAAATCAAGCTAGCCTTAGCTTTTATGCCGGAAATGATAAATTAGATCTCTCTCAAAACGAGACCGATATATTACTGGACTGGGGGAATCGGACTTTCAGCGCCCAATGGATGCGCCTGATATCTAGTAAATTGTTCTTTCATTTCGTCTTCGCGGGCAGCCGCTTCGATAGTGATTCTGAGGTACAATTCGACGATATCTCCTTTGGCATTTCAAATCGAATAGCTGATCTGGCGATCAAATCGTGGGTGACCTACTCCCCTTCCATTTTTCATACCATCGATTTCGGCCTCCAAACAAAGAGACTCCATTTCGAACTGAACAATAAGATCGCGGACCTGGCGTATAAAAAATCATTTGCTGGAACTGCGCTCGCATTTTATGCCCAGCACAATTACAAAGTGACCCAGGCGAATATCATTCAATCGGGGATCAGGCTCGATTTCTACAGCGATGGGAATTATTCCTTGCTCTCGCCCCAGGTTTCATATCAGCATCGGTTCAATGATCAAGTTGGTGTGACCCTTAGCTACGGTCGCTATGCTCAATTTCTCAATCTGGTCTATCAAGAGGGATTAAGTTTCGCTGACATGTGGTTTCCTGTTGATGAGACCTTTCCGCCTGGACGTGCTGATCATTTCATTTTGGGATTCAATTATGATAATTACCGCACACTCTCCATCAATGTCGAGGGCTATTACAAGTGGTACAAGAACATATCAGAATATCGGTTCCGAGCGGCTGAGTCCCAGGGGATCGATCGCGATTACGATCGTTTGACCATATCAGATATTTTTCTCGCTGGCAATGCTTCAGCATACGGGATTGATATTTACCTCCGCAATCAGATTTGGGGATTTTCTGGATGGCTCGGCTACTCGTTCAATTGGGTAAAGAAGCAAGTCCAAAGTTATAACTTTGATCAACCCTATTTCCCTCCGTATGACCGACGCCATACGATCACAGCTACCGAGCAATATCATTTTGGTCAGAAGTGGCGGATCAATTTCGCATTGAAGTTTGGCACAGGACAGCCTTATACCGAAGCTTCTGGCCGCTATCAAGCGCTAAATCCCAACGGTACCGTTTACGATCGTACACTTGAAGCGGAAAAAAACAATTCGCGTTTGCCACCCTATTTGCGTATCGACATCGGGCTCACCCATCTCAGGACCATATTCGGCTTGAAAACCGAGCTCGATCTCCAGGCAGTCAATATATTCAATTTTAAAAACGTCTGGTTTCGTTATTATGATTTCAAAACGAATCCAGCTACTCGAAAAGAGTTCTACATGTTGCCCAGGATCCCTACGCTGGGAATTTCGGTGATGTTCTAAACCATGAGAAAGATATGAAATGTTCAATCCGTTTGCGATTCTGGCTATTGATGCCGCTAATTCTTTGGTCATGTGACCAGTATCCTTCCAGCCCCCAGTATCAAAAAGAAATTGTTGTATTCGGCTTTCTCTGGGGAAACAAGGCCATGACTGCTGACCATGCCATCATGATCAGCTACACCCAACCGATTGACCAGGAGTACGATGCCGATCGTGCGGCTATTCGGAATGCTCATGTGAGCATTACCGAGGTAAGCTCAGGCAAAAGCTATGTGTTGCAAGAAGGCGATCGACCTGGCTACTACTTTAACGAAAGTCTTATTGCCATTCCCAGAAGAGCATATCGATTGAAAGTTGAAGTGGATGATCGAGTGGTGGCTGCCGAGACAACCGTGCCATTCGAGCTCGATATTCAGACCGATTTGAAAAGGGGAGGAATCGATTCTGTTTATCATGAGGGTCTTTCGGTGGAAAAGCCGATTTTTGTGAGCTGCGAAAATGAGCGTCAGATCATCATTATCGATGTCTATTGCCTCGAACCATGGCAGAACGCTGAATATATCAACCCATTTTGGGGCAAAAGCAAACCAAGCGATGCCGCAGAGTATGGGGGGCAGGATGGTAATAGTGAGCCTCGCCACATCCTGGCATCGGCAAAATACCGCGATCTTTCCTCTCCCAATTTTCCTGGCCTATATGTGATCGATTGGTATAGCTCCATGATCGGATTTTATGGTTCTTATATCCTTCAGGTGTTGGCTATCGATGAGAATTACTATCAATTTCTCAATCGAAAAGAATATCCTGAATTGCAAAGCGGAGTGGAAGGAGGGGTCGGGGTGTTCGGTTCAGTATGCGGCGAAACGTTTCGATTGTATATTAAGAAACCATGATTTGCAAATTGCGAAGGAAAAAAACATAGCGGCGAAGGCAACCCCCTCTTGCTATCTAATCATCTTGAAAGCTCGTAGATATTCAGCGGGTTGCTCATTTGAGCGGTGCTTATTCAGCAGAAAGTCATTGAAGAAAAACAGGGCATGAAAAAAGAGAAAAAAAGCTAAATTCAGATAGTGATCGGTCCGATAGTTGGAGTTAAGCCGTAAGGCTTTCATTTCATAACGATCGGCTCAATAGAATTGCCTTTTTTTTGGGCCAATTCTAATCCGATTCGACATATTGTGATGAAAGCTTTTTTTAAATCTTCTGGATAATCTGGCTCATGCCGTTTCAATTCATCGATCATTTGGAGGAAATACCATTTTTCTTCCAGCGAAAGATAGCTGATAATGTCGTCGAAAGAATCATAAACGGCCTTCCGAACGGAATCAGCTAAGCTATGGTCTGAGATCTTCATGTAATTCGGACATTGTTGTAAGCGATTGATCAGCATTTGATCTGGGATGACGATGATTTTACTGGGACGTAACGAAGCTTCGATTTGATCGCCCACATCAAGTTGATTGTGATGTTGGTCAAAGCCAATGGGGTCAAATTGAACTGCGCAGAAGCATTTTAGTGACATTCGACTGGGCGATACACGGAGCAATTTGCCTGAGCAATAAAAAGGTGCTCGTCCGGGAAAGGCAATTTCGATTTCCCTGATACGCTGGTGATGGTTATTATTGGTCAGGTCATAATCGATCGTGTAGCCCAGCAAGCCTCCGCGACTGATATTAATCACATCGACTGCGAATTTTTCATCTCCGTTGATGGCAAAATTGACCTTTGGGGTGCTTTCGCGATCTGGGTAATATCTCGCATGCTTGCGGCGTTCTGTCCAGCTTGTGGTTAATTCCACGGCTACGATTTTCCTCCTCTTGTCGCATTGACCTTTTTCCAATGATCTTTCACTTCCCGCCAAGAACGCGGATGAACCAAAAGATACCGCTGCGTATAACAAGTGGTCCAACAGCCCGAGCAATGTCGATATTCCTGCAGTCGCTTTCGATAAGGTCGTTCCGAAAAAATTTTCTGTAAGCTTGACACAAAGATATTTCCAATTGGCGCGCCATGGCAAAGATGCACATCGCCATTTTCCATGATAGTGGTGCGCGTGGAAAGGATGGGCGAATCCACAAAAGCGCAAAGCTTCCGGTGCCGTCCCTCCACAAACGGACCGATCCCTCGGATGAATGCGTCCAAATTCATGATATCTGGATTGCCTTCTAAGAATTTCAGCAGCTTTTCCAACCGTTTTCCTGGCTGAAGCTGTAATGCGTCATCCTTTCGGGTGGTGGCCGTCAGGGTATGATAGAGGCCAATGGTGACCTTCCAATCCAATTCGCGAATGCGGCAAATTAGCTCAGGCACCTGTTCCAGATTTAAATTATTGAGCACGATATTGGCATAAAGCAGCGGACCCGATCCATTGCGATGCTCAGCCAGCCATTTCATGTGCTTCAATACCGTCGCCGCGTGGTCTTTCACACCCCGTAACGAATCCCCTAAGGCCCCAAGTCCATCCAATGAAGTCTGGATATTGATGCGATGGTCCAAGGCTAAGCGACCAATTTTATAAATGATCTCGCTCTTATTGTAAAGTCCGGTCACCAAGGTGGTCGCGATCGAGAAGGTCTTCTTGGCGATCAACAAAATCTCAGCCAAATGGGGAACCAGGGTGGCCTCTCCTCCGGAAATAAAGCCAATATAAGCGCCGTAATCTCGCAGCCGCTGCGCAATGATTTGAAATTGCTCCAAAGTCATGCTCGGCGGCGTTGTCATTCGCTCATAAACACTGCATTGGCGACAGCGCTGGGTGCAGAGACGTGTTAAGCGAATCTCGGTGCTGGAATTGAGCGGCCGGCGATATAGGGCGCTGCGCATTCCTTTCATGATTGAATCAATCCAATTCATGGTGCCACCCTAAACGTGGTCACTTCTTGAAAGTATCTTCGATCTTTCCAGATAAAATGTCCCAGAGTCCCGAAAATGCCAGTGAAAATAATGTATGGCATCTGCAAGATCACCCAAATTGGGAAATATTTCACCAGATCCAATCGGTGAAAGACCTTCGCTCCTCTTAAACTAATCAAAAATTCGATCGCAAATTTAGCTACCAGGCAGATCGAGGGAACGACAATCGAATGATAAGTTAAGGCATAAATCGGTGTGCCCATCATCAAGATCGCGTTCATGAGAAAGACCGTCAGAATAAATGAGAAAAAAACTGGGTTCAATTTCAATTGATACGATCCATTGGACGCCCAGCGTTTGCGCTGATTCAGAAACGATCGGAGCGTCCTTTCCGCTTCAGTCCAGTTAAATGCTTTGGGATCGGGTGCAAACCGTATCTCCCAATTTGTGTATTTTCTGATCAATTGAAGCAATAACACATCATCCCCAGAAATGCGATTTTTGATCTTCTCAAAGCCACCAACTGCGTCAAACGCGGCTTTGCGATAGGCGATATTCTGTCCCGAAGCCGCCAAAGGGCAGCCCAGATTTAACGATCCCTGAGCTGCGGCCATGAGCGATAGAAAATCCAATGCCTGCAGCTTCTCAAACAACGAATAGCCATGGTCGGCTGTCCCCAACTGAGAAAATCCCACAACCATTCCCACCGGCGCCACAAAATATGAGACCATGGTCTCCACCCACGTCGATTGAACGTGACAATCGGCATCGGTCGACAGAATGATCTCACCACTGCTCTGGCGAATCCCTTGATTGAGCGCATTTTTTTTTGCGATAAGTCCAGTCTTACTATCAAGTGTTGCTTTAACGTGTTTAATATGGCAATGCGTTCGAGCAAATTGATCAATAATTTCCCCAGTTCGATCTTCCGACCCATCATTGACGATGATGATCTCCAATAATTCCTTTGGATATGTTTGTTGAACCAGCTCCGATAGCAAGTTTCCAATATTTTTCTCCTCGTTGCGAGCGGCAACGACAACAGATACAGAAGGCTGATGAGAAGTCCGTTGCCGATTTGGAAAAAATAATCCAATCAAAAACACTGAGAGGATGAAAACATAAGCGATGGTTATTAGAATGAACAAAAAATTAAACAACACGCTCTCCTTACAATGTGACGTAGATCATAAAAATTGTTTCTCAACGCAGCGGAGCTATTCAAGGATGTTAAAAATCAGACAACCTTTTTCCTCGAATTGATCTGATGATCGCAACAGATGTCTTAATTTGCCTACGACTTCAGAATTGAGACCAGGCCAGAGATATTTTCTTTTCATTGATCTTTATCATCTGATCCTGAACAATTGAAAGATCGGTCAGTTGTGGCCTTGAAACGCTCCTCTTTCCAGCTAAATTTGCCGAGCTGTCCCCAAAGCCCGAAAATGACCACATAAGGGATGTGAAGTATCATCGCCAGGGGGAAAATAGTCAATGCCCGTCGATCATCCAAAATGGCAGCGAATCGATATATTAATTGGAATTCTGCCAGGCTTTTGGCTAACCAGCAGACGAACGGCAGCCAGAGAAAGTTGGAATAGAAGCAGCTCACCGGCAGCCACGCAAGCAGGCAGAGATTCAATAGATAAATCGAAATGAGCAGCGCTTTCAATTGCAGCGAGTAATGACGGCCTTTTGATGCATGGCGAATGCGTTGATTGGCGAACTGACGCCATCCCTGGGGTGGTCGCGTGATCACGGTGGTCGTCCTGTCGATGGAGTATCGTACGGACCAGTTGGTCTGCCGCGTCACCAGATGCAAAAACAGGTCGTCGTCCCCCGAGACCAAATGTTGAATTTGCTTAAACCCCGCAACGGAATTGAAGGTTTCTTTTCGATATCCCAGGTTGCGCCCATTGCAGGTGAGCGGTTTGTTGAGGCCAAAGCTCCCCGCAGCGACTGCAGCCAGCGATAATGAATCCAATTTGAGCAACTGCGAAAAGAGCGTATTGCGATCGCGAGGCTCGATGGGCGAAAAGCCAGCCACCAAGCCGACCTCTGGCTCAAAATAGCGGACCATCCCCTCGATCCAGCCAGAATGAGGGGCGCAGTCGGCGTCAGTCGTCAGGATGATTTCCCCTCGTGCGGCGCGAATTCCCAATTCCAAGGCATGTTTTTTAGGTGAAATGCCCGTCGGCAGTTCCCTCACCTCGATCAATTTTATCTGGCTGTTCTCTTGCATAAATTCTCTCACAATCTCCGCCGTCCGGTCATTCGATCGATCATTGATGACAATGATCTCGTAACAATCCGATGAATAAGATTGATTCACCAAGCTGGAGAGACAGGCACCAATCGTGGCTTGTTCATTTCGAGCAGCCACGACGACCGATACCTGAAATTTTTGTTCATTTTGCCCAGTTTTGAGAAAGAACAACCCCCGAGAGAGCTGCCATAACAAGAAACAGTACCCCAATGTCAGTAAAATTGTTAAAGTAGATAAAGCGATTAGCATGGATGATCTTAGCTGCGAGTCTGTGATGAGAGGGGTATCAATCGAGTATTTTTAATGCGCTATTTTAGCATCGACAATCGTTTTAATCGAAGAAAGAGCTCTTGGGTCCACCAGGTTTCTCTATAAATTCCGTTACGGATATATCTTGCTTCTGCAGCGCGAATGTGAGCCGCCCATTCGCTGCCGTATCTTTACTTCTTATGTTCTGAAGATCCCAGCGCCCGCTATTCATCTTCTGATGATTAAAATATGCAAAAAAAAGATAAATGTCAACAGCTTTATTTAGTAATTTTATTTAGTAATCAAGCCAAATTTTAGGCCCTTCTTTTTGACATGTTGGATCATTGAACTCAATATCCGAACGGTACGATAACTATTTAGGTGACCATCATGAAGCAGGATAATATCACCTTCGGTCACTTTTTGATGCGCGAGGCTAATTATAAAGCGATCTGATAATTTGATATCAAAATCATAGAGCATCAAACTCCAGAGTACCATCTTGAGTCTCAGCTTAGTGCACATATTCAGCAATCGGGGAGAAAATATGCCGAAAGGAGGTCGGAAAAATTGGACTTGTTCACCGATCACTGCCTCGACTGCTGATTTGCTGCGTCCTAATTGTTGAGACAAATAGTCGATCGATTGATGAAATAACCGCTCGTGCTGAAAACCATGGATCCCAATTTGATGGCCTTGCTGATGGATCTGCTTCACCAAATCGGGATGTTGAATGGTTTTATATCCCAGAACAAAAAATATGGCAGGTACTTGCTCCTGATTCAGAATATCCAAAATAGCAGGCGTGTGAATCGGATGCGGTCCATCATCGAAACTGAGGTAAACCTGATGTTGCAGTTCAGCCCCTCTCCAGATGATCTGAGGAAACAATTTGAAAAACAGCATTGGTTGTCTAAAAAACCTCATCGGCCCTTCCATTCGAATTTGTTAAACAAGCCAGCCACCCCAACATAAAGGATGTAAGGGATCTGAGCCACTTCAGCTAAGAGAAAATATTTTCTCAGGTCCTTTCTTCCCACAAATTCTGTGCTTTTCATGATCAAAATCAGATCGACTCCCAGTTTTACGATCAAGGGGACGATCGGGAAGAAGGACGAAATGGCGAATGCCACGGGAATTGAGATAAAAAGCCACAGATATAGCAAATAGGTGGCAATGAGGAATAGGATCAGCGAGGGTTTCTGATAGACAAGGCTTTTGGACGCCCATCGGGTGCGCTGTTGAATAAACTCGCTGAGAGAGTTTATTGGCCATGTAAAAACGAACGAGCCATAAGATAGACAAGCCCTGATGGTCCAATGGGTCATTCGGTCAATTTTTTGAAGCAATAGATCGTCATCGCCGCTGAGGATGTGGATTTGCCCATCATAGCCCCCGACCTG
Source organism: candidate division KSB1 bacterium (assembly GCA_034506395.1). Lineage (NCBI taxonomy): Bacteria > Pseudomonadati > Candidatus Zhuqueibacterota bacterium. The sequence continues at coordinate 202,211 of JAPDPQ010000002.1, forward strand.
CTCAAATGTGACGCGACGCATCGCTAAGCTGGCACCATTGGCGATGATGGGATCGCCTGCGCCGAGGCTGCCAAGCCCTGCCATGGTTAATCCGACCAATTCGAGCGACTGAAGCTTATGAAACAGATTTTGCTCCGAGCGTTTCGCAATGCCCACATAGCCGATGACCATACCGACATCTTCGTTAAAATGGCTAATCATTTGGGAGACCCATTGCGGCTCTGCCCAGCAATCGGCATCTGTAGTAAGAATTAGCTCGCCAGTTGAAGCCTCAATCCCCACTTGTAAAGCCCGTTTCTTCGGCGATATGCCCACTGGAGAAGGCCCCATTTTGATCATTCGAATAGACGGGTACAAATTGCTGAAGGATTCGACTACTTGGTCAGTTCGATCCGATGAATCATCATCGATCACGATGATCTCTATGAGGTCTTGTGGATAGTCCTGAGCGAGCAATGACGCTAAACACACCCCAATGGTTCGTTCCTCATTTCGTGCTGGAATAATGATGCTGACAGAATAACGTTTGGGATTCCTCCGTGACGCCAACTGAGATAATCCCCAATAACAACTGAGGATTTTGCTGGAATAAATCAGTAGCAAAAAGATCAAAAATAAAAAGGCGAAAAAAGACAACATCACTCCATCATTCCATCATTCTGTTTTAGGATCATTTCAATCATCTCAAAAATCTAATTGGACGTGGGAACTGGGTTGTGATTATTGTTCCGAAACATCAAACGGTATTTCAGCACTAGGATCAAGCCCAACAAGCTGGGGATGAGCAAATTGATCATGAATAAAAGGATTGAAGCATTGAAAGCGGCAAAATCGTGGACACCCACTTTGCCCAAGAAAAAGATGGCGGCGCTTTCCCGGATGCCAAGATCGCCCAATGAAATGGGGAGCAGCGATTTGACGAGCATTGTTGCTGCAATGGCCCAAAATGTTGGCAACAACGGGGCGCGTTCAAAAGAGCAAACGAGAATATAGAATTGTAAGAAAAAGATGAAGTAGAATGCAACGGTCATCAATAGTAAATGAAAAGCCTGGCGTCGGTGGAAATTATCCAGACTGCCCATAAGTAGTTTCATTTTGTCCCGAAAAGGGAGAATGATGTTGAGACTATAAAGAAAACCCCGAATGACTTCTGGATGGAACATGACATAATAGATGACGATCAATGTGATGAGAGTGAACACAACAATTGGTGCTAATGTATACAAATAAAGTTGATGGCTCACGAAAAGCAATAATCCCAGCGCGCCCCAAAAGAATACCACGCCCAATGAGAACATTTTATCGATGAAAGTGATGCCGAGCAGGCTAACCCAGGAGCAATCTTTGATAAAGAAAGCGCGACCGAACTCGCCCACACGTCCCGGAGTGACAAAACCGAATGTAAACCCTGCCAACAATGATTGGAATATCTCGCGATTGGAGACCGGCGGTTTCAGCAACCGGACAAGGTAACGCCATTTGAGAAATTGAAAATAGATGTTGGGCAACAGCAAAATTAGCGCCGCAAAGATGCAGAACAACCGGGCTGATCGAAAAGCTGTTGATATATCCTGCACCGATACCCGTTTCAGCAGCATGATCATGACCAGCACTGCAATGCTAATTTTAGCCAGGTAAATAACGACCCGTTTAGAGATAGATTTTTTGATGCGCGGTGCAGTTCTCGCAGATATCGAGAGAGGACTGTCGCTGAAGAATGGCGGCTCGGAATTGGTGTGATGCATTGGATTTCCAGATTGATTCGAATTCATTGTCCAAACGAACCTGTCCGTAATCATGGTGAGCATTTTTATCGAAACAGCAAGGGACCAGCCGACCATCAGACAACAGGACGGCGCTATACCATAGCCGAAAACATTTCCCATTCAATGATTTTTTCGCACCATTTGTTCCCGCTTGCCCCTGATACCGGCGAAAGGCTGGCTCTTCTGGCAAAAATTGTTCTGCGGACTCGTGCTCTTCGATCTGAAGCGTCTTGAACAGCAAGCGATCCACTTTCAATTTAGCGGCCAATCGGCGCATCGCTGGCATTTGATGCTCATTGTGCTTTGTCACCAGACATTGTAGTAGCACCTTGGGCGCCTTGCGATGAAGCTGGGTCCTGACATGAATCAGTTGGGTGATCCCGGCGATGACCCGCTGAAAATCGCCGTTTTGACGATAAGCGGAATAAGAAGCGGGATCACTGCCATCCACTGAGACGATGATGACATCCAAACCGCTCTGAACCAGTTCTATCAGCGTCGCCTCATCGGATAGAAAGTGGCCGTTGGTGCTGGTGGATACATAGATGCCGCGCTGCTTAGCGAGTCGAATCAGCTCCAGGAACTGGGGATGAAAAAACGGCTCGCCCTGATTATATAGCAACAGATACCACAGCCGATCGCCAATCTGATCCAGCACTTTTTTATACAGATTGATGTCCAACACCTTGCGCTGGCGAGTGATTCTGCTCAAGCCAACCAGGCACTGGGGGCAACGCAAATTGCACAGCGCGGTAGGTTCGACCACCAGCACCGCAGGGATCCCCCAGACGCGGCTTTTCCGCATGATCGAGGAAATACCAAGGCCCATCAAAAGCTTCAAAAAATTCGCGATCCGGGGTGGAGATGCGCTCCGAAAAACTTGTCCCCACCAAATCTCATTCATTTTTTCCTTCCAATGATATACCACGTGGGATTTATCAGCCGATTGAACAACCCGTATCGATCATTCACCATGCGGAAAATCCATAACTCCAAATGGTGCTGTTTCAACCAGCCAATGATGGCCAAGTGGAGTGGATGAGACACCACCGAATCTGGCGATTGAAAGAGTCGTTGAGCAACAAATGTGTTAACGAAACTCAATTCGAACCCGTGCTGTTCAAAAAGATTTTTTAGCTGCCCAATGGAAAGCAAAGCTGGCCAATCGTTTCGCGGTCTTAGGTCCCTGTGAAATACACGTTGAACGAAAAACGCCACCAGAGGTCGAGACAATAGCGCCACTCCAGGCAACGACCAATGAGGGTCTAAGAAAAAATTCAATGGCGAACATCGATTCGGCGTTGAAACATAGAGCAATCCTTTGCGAGAAAGAATTTGGCTCAGCTTTGCAAAAAGCGAATCTGCATCAGGCACATGTTCCAGAACATCCTGCAGCACGATCAGGTCATAGGTGGCCTTAAGCCATTTATCATCGTTTGCAAGACAAAATTGGATCTCAGTCTGTTTGAACAACGGTTGAAGATTTGGATCGATATCCACTGCAGTGACAAGAGCACCGAGTTGGGCCAGCAGCCGAGCCAGGCTACCCTGCCCGCAGCCGTAATCCAATGCCCGAATTCCAGCCAGAGGGATGAACTGTCGCAAAAGGTCGACCACCAGCTCGGCTCGCTGTTCAGCAAATTTATGATAATTGTCCCAGGTTTGATGATGCAGCGGCATAAGAAATGGCTCTTCAGCTCGTTCATCTGGAGTCTAATCATTCAATTAAAAGCATTCTTTTTATGCAGTGCCTAACGATCCTTCAGCTCCGTTTGATATTCAATTACTGGACGAAAAATATCGATGGCCAAATTTTGAAAGTCGACATCGAGCGGGTCAGGCTCGAATTTTTCGAAGCATAGCTGATAATACGGGTCTTGTGACTCGAACCAACCGCGACTCATGTCATCGGAGCGCCATTTCCTTCGTGCAGATTTTAAGGCTGCTGGTTCAGGTTTGTTTTTTTCAATCAATCGCGTTGCGAATTCCCAGCTTGTCTCTGGGAAGAAATGGATCGGTTTGCTCAGGCCCTGCCAATAGATGTCAAGCAAATCAGCTAAGAGCTGATGGCTGTTCTCAATTTGGTTAAATTGCCAAGCTTCCCAATTTTCCGTTCCGTTTTCAGCCTCCCAACCGATCAGCCAACTGATTCGCGGATAGTCTTTGGGTTGAACCAGATTGAGCACCAGATGGTAGATCCAGGCGCGCAGGCGATCCCTAGCCCGGATTTTGGCCAATCGATAGGTCAACAAGCGCTCTGGAAAAACCCCCTCTATCTTGCCGACGAGTTTAAATTGACCCAAGTTTAAATCCACCGTCAGAGCCGGCAATGGTCCAGTGAACAAATAGGGTTGTAGTTTATGAGCAAATGCATGAACTGTGCGACGCAATCGGTCGAACTCAATCTGGCCAACTGATCCATGGGGCAGTGCACCCTGGGCGCGAAGGAGTTCAAACGAATCGCTGAGATCTTTCCCCGCCAAAAATTCTGTTAGTAGTTGCTGTGCCCAATGGTATTGATCCAACTTTTCCAATTGGAACGGCTCATCTTCCTCAAAAATGGGACTGACCTCTTCAAGAATCATGCCCAATCGACGGGTCACAAAAAATTTTGCTGGGTTCTCAAAAAAACGGACCAGATCGATCAAGTTGATGATTCTCCAACTTTCATCAGGAATAGAAAGTCCTTGGGTGATAAAGGGGCTTGGGGCGCTCCGCGGCTCAAGCATTTTTTTTGCTGTCTGAAAATGTTGGGCTGAAAAACTAAACAGCTTTTGATCATTTTGGAAATACGCAGGGCTGAATGCTTGCAAACGATGTTTTGTTATCAGATGGTCAGAAATGTTTTTCTCAGGAATTTCATAATTGGCATCGATATAGTCAAGCAATTCATTTACCAGCACCGATGGCGGAATGGGGCTATTGTCTTGAAGACTTTGCCCGACAAAACTGATGTATAATTTTTTGCGTGCGGAGAGAATCGCCTCAAGAAAGAGGTAGCGATCATCTTTTCGACGTGAACGGTCGCCTGGGCGCGGCTGATGGGCCATAAGGTCGAATCCCAACTTTTGTTCCTGACGAGGATAAACGTCGTCGTTCATGCCGAGGAGGCAAATAATTTTAAAGGGAATGCTCCGCATAGGCAACATCGCACAAAAAGTGACCCCACCCGTCATAAAGCCAAACCCATAGCTGGTCCGCTCAAATTGTCCTTTTAAGTAATTTTTGATCACTTCCACATGAATTGGATATCTGAAGTCGGTTTGCTGTTGTAATTTTCCTAATTCAGTTGCACTGCGCCAGATCAGCAAATAATCGTTTTCGGTTTCAGGATCGGGTGCAAAGAGATTTTCTAATATGCGTTGCAACTGTTCGCTCCATTCTTTCAAACTGCGGGGATGATGCAAGCTTTTGATCGTTAAAAAGAGTTGTTCGAGGAAGTCAAGGAAATTTCCCAGCAATTCGGCGTCATCGCCTTCTATGGCATCATAGGGCAAAATGTTGGCGAACATGCGCTTTCCCTGTCCCGGGAGCGCATATCCTAATAAAAGCCGATCCAGCCCAGCTCGCCAGGTGTGTTCCAAGGTGTTCGGCAAGCCTAATTCTTGGCGATGCTCCGCGTCAATTCCCCAGCGGATGTGCGTCTCGCTGATCCAGTGGCGAATCCGATCCAGCTCGGTTTCTGATAAGTTGAATCTGCGCTGGACAGCAGGAGATTCGAGCACCGTCATTACTTCATTAGAGGTACAGCGGCTGTGGGAGAGATCGAGCAAAGACAGGAACGTATTGATCAACTCACTCTCCTGTCGAACGGTTCGGTCGCTAATGCTAAATGGAATGCGCCGGGGATCATCCATCGGGAGATCAAACACAGCGTGAATATAGGGTGCGTAGCTCTCAATCTCTGGAGTCATCACCAATATATCTTTCGGCAAAAGCTCCGCATCTTGCTCGAACATCCGCAACAATTGGTCCTGGAGCACTTCGACCTCACGCATTGGGCTGTGGCAAGAATGAATCTGGATGGAATCATCATTCGCTGCAAGTTGGACTTTGGGCTGGTCGATACCTCGTTGCTTAAGGTTTAAAATATCGGACTGAATATGGGAAAGCAAAGTCTTTTCGCCTGGTTCGATAAATTCAGCGTGCTCTTGAAAGTCGAAATCGTAGATCATCCCCAAAAATTCCCTGCCCAGAGCTCCCATCGAGGCCAGCAACGAATTTCCGCTTTCAAGATCAAAATCTTCGGCCTCACCTGTTCGATCGGGATGGTTGATGCTATACCGTTCGTCCCCACCCAGTGATGGAATATCGAACCAGAATTCGCGGCAGGGATTCATTACGAACAGATGGACTGGTGTGAATTTAGAGATTGCCTTAAGGATATGAAGATGAAACGGGGGTAATGCTGAGATTCCAAACACGCTGACCCGTTCTGGGAAGCTTTTTGGCGGGGCGGTCAATGATTGCACCTGCTCGAGAAACTGCTTTCCCAGCGTCGCGCGGTGAAGGGGACCGTTTTCCTGAACCAGCCTTCGCCAGAGCATTGCTTGCCAATGATGATCCTCGCCGCGCTCCCATCGAAAGATCCAGTCGGGCCGATAAAGCAGATATTGATCAAATCGATCGGCGATACGCTCCGCCAACTGAAATGCCTTGAGGTCGAATTGAGAACCACCAAGGTAATTTTTAATGCTGAGGAATTCTGGCCGATCGATGAAGTCGGGCAAAAGTTTCATGATTTTCCAGATCAGCAATTGTGGATCAAACGGTGTTGGATCTGGAATATTTGGAATGATTTTGCTGAGCATCTCGTGGACGAAAGCATTGGGGAACGGGAACTTCACATTGGCGCAAATCCCAAAGCGTTGCGCCAATTGCATCGCCAGCCAACGTTCCATGCCCTTGCTTTGTACCACGACGATTTCTGGCGTCAGCGGTGAGGCAAGCGGAACCCGTAAGACTTCGGCCAATTTTTCGGCCAGCATTTCCAATCGATTGCTCGTGTAGAGATGAATATGGGTCATAGGAAAAATAGATCGGGCGACCATCGATTCAGGGCACGTTTCAACCATTCAGCGTTTTAAAATATACAAAATAAACTGATCCAAATCAATCAATTTGTGAGCCTATTAAGGTTTTCTTATCGAGATGGCAGTAAAGGATCTGCTGGTCGAATTCAATTGTCTGGCTAATGGAATCAGATAGCGGAAAGCTGGAAGCCAAAAGCGAAAGTCTAAGAGCCAAAGATCGAGAAAAATAGAGAACGGGATCGTCCAATCGCTTCGGATCAATAATGAACCGCCAGCCAAATGGTCACCTGATCTGGATCGGTCCATTCCACCCGATGTTTGCAATGGGCGGGAATATTGATATAATCCCCTGATCTCAGTTCCAAGATTTCGCTCCCGTTTTCAAACCGCAAACGCGCTTGGCCTTGAACGACTATCACCCATTCGTTGCGATCTTGGTCGTACCAGAATTCTGGAGGTGATGCTTGGCCTTTCGATATGATCCGCTCAATGGTCAGATCACCGGTATGAACAATGGTCTCGAAAATTTCATCGTCAATTCGATTGGGGATCTGAGAGAAAATATTTTGCTTGATCATGATCAGCTCCTGAGCGAGAGATAATTGGCATTTGAATTGGCTACTGAATCAGAGAGAGGAAAGTTCCCAGGAGATTATTGAGCGATAATGCTATAGACCCAGCGAGCGATACCGAAGAGAACCAGTACAATGCCTTCGCGGCGCGTAAGCTTCCATTCGGTTCGGAGGAAAACCAAAGCGATACCGACCATGAAGGGATAGATCAAAAGACTAATGCGAGCCGAGGTTTCAATGGGCATTTCGCGGATGATGCCGGCCAATCCCAAAACGCCCAGCACGTTGAAAATATCGCTACCAATGAGATTCCCGATGGAGATGCCTGAGTTACCACGAATTGCGGCGACAATAGAAGTCACCATTTCTGGCAATGACGTCCCAGCCGCGACAATGGTAGCTCCGATGAGCCATTCCGAGCAGCCGAACGTTCTGGCCAAATTGCAGGCGGAATTCACCAAAAAATGAGAGCTTCCGATGAGCATTGCTGTGCTCAAGGTTAGCAAAAAAATATCGCGGAAGCGAAAATTATCAGCCTCGAGGTCTATCTCTGGGCTGACAGCTCTGCTGCTATATAAATTGCCCAAGTAGAACAGCAACAGAAGGAATAACACCATTCCTTCGAATCGACTCAATCGAAGGTCCCACAGCATGGCAACTGCTACCAGGGTGACGACCATCAGGAAAAAGCCGTCGCGGTGGATCATCTGGTCATCCGTTTTGAGATTGCGAATGATCGCTACTCCCCCCAGAATAATTCCAATATTGAAGATATTGGAACCGATAATGTTTCCGATCGAAATGTCGCCCGCTCCCCGAATCGCGGCTGAAATTGAAACGCACAACTCAGGCGCTGAAGTCCCAAATGCAACAATCGTCAGACCGATGACCAAATTGGAGACCCCGAGCTTCCGAGCGATCCTGGCAGAAGAATCCACCAACCAACCAGCCCCCTGGCACATCACGACAAAACAGACCACCAGAATTATCGTCTCAATAATGATGTTCATACTGGAATCCCTGACCGTTTTTGTGGCTCAGGCGTGGTCAATCGTTTCGCAAAGGTGCAAAATCATGGTGCGGAATTGACTTGAGCTGAGACACCGTGAGTATTTTGGGCAATCGAACCTTCCAACAACAGCATTATTGAGGAAAGCCCTAACCCGATTCGTTGCAACTGTTGCTGGATTTGAAAACCGAATGTCCACTTGATGTAAGTAGAATATCCCCAGCTTAAAGAATTTCATTCGCCGTAAAATTGCAAACATTATGCCATTGCCCAAACGGAAATGAAAAGACAATATAGGGTAAATTAATCCGTTTGAGGATTTGATTGAAACAAAGAGAAGATCTACTTAATTGAACAGCCCGATGTTAAGGATCCGCGAAGGGAAATTCTTCACCGTTTTGGTTAATGTGAAATCTTTTTGATGCACTAAAGATGAATAAGAGAGGCATTTTATTATATTGGTGAATTCAGAAGCGTCTTAGCAGTGATCCTTTTGATCTGTTCTCGGTATTCCAGATATTGCTTCGCATAATGGGTGACATCTAAACCTTTTTCCTGGCCGATTTTGATTTCTTTTTCTAAGTTAACCAAGATATTTTCGAGGCGACGCCGTTTTAAGAGCACCAAGCAATCCTCAGCCAATTTTTGAAGATCGATATCATCGTTATAACTCGTGCTAATGATATTGGCCAAGCGCGCGGCGATTTTTGGATCTGTCGATGATTCGATGACTTGCTGGGGCGTCACTCGATCCTTCTCCTGATTTAATTGCCGAATGATCGCGAAGATGGATTTGATTTCTGGATCGGATAGCTCCTCATCGGAGAGATGTTTTGCGATAAATTTTAAGAGCTGGCCATCTTGGAGCGCAAGGCGGACCAGATCTTCCTCGGCTAGCTCGTATTTCGATTTGGGTCGCGGTTTTGACCTCTGTCCAATGGTCTGATCAGGGACCGCGATTTCCGGCCGATAGAGGTTATTGCGCTTTTTGTAGAGCAGTCGGTCCATTAGCGAGCGCTCGTCCAGCCCAAAGTGCTCGGCCACTTCCTTGAGAGCCAAATTCTGCTTGATGCTATCTTTGATGCGGATGATCGTTTCCAATAGCGAATCGATCAATTTCGATTTGCCCTGGCTGGTGGAAAGGTCCAGCGTCCGCGACATGGTTTCTATTTTAAATTTGATAATTGGCTTTGCGAACGAGAGCACTTGTTTGAAATAATCGACCCCGCGCTGGCGGACATAGCTGTCGGGATCGTGCCCAGCGGGAAGGGTTACAATTTTCACTTCCAAACCTTCATCGAGAAAGATATCAGCTCCACGCATGGCTGCTAACGAGCCGGCTGTATCGGCATCATAGAGCAAGATCACATTTTCAGTAAAACGTTTGATCAACCGCGCTTGTGCCGATGTTAGTGCCGTGCCCGAAGTGGCGACCACGTTTCGGATGCCAGCCTGATAGAGGCTGATCAGATCGAAATAGCCCTCAACCAGAATCGCCTGGTCCTGTTGCTTGATCGCATCGCGGCTCTGATAGAGCCCAAACAGGATCTGGCCTTTTTGGTAGATCGGCGTCTCTGGGGAATTGATATATTTCGGCGAGTCGTCTTCGATGAGCCTTCTGGCTCCGAATCCCAGGACCTTCTTATAAAGGTCGATAATTGGCACCATGATTCTGCCACGAAAGCGATCGTAATAGCCCCCAGCATCTCGTTTGATAATGAGCCCAGCTTTGAGCAAAATTTCCGTGGAAACGGAGTCTTTCTGAGCTTGCCGGATTAAGCCATCCCATTCTGGAAGCGAATATCCTAAACCAAAGGTTTTGATCATTTCATGGCTGATGCCCCTGCCCTGCAGATAGTCCAGCGCGGCCTTCCCATTTGGCGAGAATAAATTTTTATAGAAAAGATTAGCAGCCCAGCGATTGACGAAACAGAGCGCCTCGCGTTCCTTCTCGCGACGCTCATCAACCTGGGAGCGCGGCAACGTTATTCCAGCCTTTTCCGCTAAAAATTCCACCGCTTCGATGAACGACATCTTCTCCATTTCCATCAAGAAATTGAACACATTGCCACCCTTTTGGCAACCGAAGCAATAATAAAGCTGCGTATTCGGGTTCACATAGAACGAGGGGGAATTGTCGGCATGAAACGGGCATAATCCCTGATAGCCTTTACCCGATTTTTTTAGGGTGAGATAATTAGAAATAAGGGCCACAATATCGGTCGCATCGCGGACCTGGGCAATTTTTTCTTCAGGGATCTTATAGCTCATGCGAAATGAGTTCTTTATTCTTTAGCTTAAATCTGATTTGGCCGTTGGCTAAATTAGATATTTTCATTTTAAAAATCAAGCAGAAAATCTCTCGTTGCAGTATAAGATGTCAGAGACGATCAATCAGTTGATCGAATTCCTATCAACGATCCAAAGTTTCTCATTTATTTTGAGCTTACTCACGAAATCGATTGATAGAATTATTGACCTCGATAGATCTTCGCATTGATGAGAGTGAAAAATGAGTGACGGTTCTGGTGCTCGGCTTGGAGACAGCCGTAAAAGGCGGCCAATTCGATCGCCACTTGTTTAAAATGGTTGGCCAACCCAAAGGTCATGCGATAACGGTGGTGTTCTGGCAGAAATTCGCTGAACGATAGAAGCGATCCAGGCATGAGGTTTAGTTGATAAGTATAGCCAGCTCGAATTTTCCAACGGTTAAAGAAGGTGAATTCAGTACCGCAGCGGAGTTCCCGAGATTTGATTTTGCCAGCAGCGAATAGTCGACTGATATAATCATTTTTTTCATGATGGATCTGGTCAATCTGATATTCGATGCCGAAAAACAGGGGGGACGAGGGAGAAGAAAACGCAAGACCGACCCCTACTTGATACTGATTCGAGTAATCATCGCCCCAGAGCAGATCAAAATCGGGGTGAACTGCCCAATCATTGCTATAATCGTAATCAAATGACCAACCCAATTGCAGCGGCATGGTGAACAAATTCATGCGATTTTTCCAGTGGAGCTCAAGACTATGATTATTCCATTTTGCATTAAGGACTGGTCTCACGCTGCTTTCGAAAATCTCCAATCGCTGCAGCCGACAACCGAGTGACATTATTGACTCCCCCAGTTCAGTACGCCGAAAGTGGAGCTGTAGTTGAGAACCGAAGTTACGTCGATTGGTGAATTGCTCGAACATCCCAAGCCGTTTGACACCGATCGTCTCTCCTCGAAACAGCGTGATGACGATGGTCCTTTGCTCAAGCTGGCTGCTGCTTTGCGCTTCGATAAATTCCTGAGCGTCATCATATTGGAGTAAAATGCCAACGATCAGCGGGTCAAAGATGCGCCAAGCAAACCCAGTGCTGGTTATTACTTCTCGATCGATGATGCGCGGTTGGGGAAATTGGTCCTTCAGGCCAGTTTCGATGCGATAGCCCAATGAAGCGCCCCAATAAAGTTTGCCCATTACCAATTGTCGGCTATACTGAGCAATTACGGATGGCCCCCAATAATCGAAATTGCCCTCGGTTTCATCGGTCGCCCGAAACGGGTGTTCATCGTACGGAGTGCGGTTGATCGCATGACTCACTCGCGTCAAACTGAACGCGTGATAGTTGGCCGCTCCCCAAAAGGCCTGATTCTGATCCAATATTTTTACGCCTTCGAAACCGGCAGAAAAGTCAAAAAATTTTTCTGGATCATAGCGGCGTCTAAACTTACCTGCTTCCGATTTGGCAAGACTTGAAACTGAGAACCAGCCTCTGGATTGATCATTGATCAGCCATGCTGGATTCGACCCGAAATCGTAGAGGTTGAGGCCAGTGGTCTCGCTATCGAGAACCAAAGATAGGTAGCCCATTGCGGGAGGCTTTAGATCGATCATTTGCGCCAAGGAAAGCGTCGAAAGTGGTGCCAGCAGCCAAATGACCAGTTGGATGATCCAATGAGTTTTCATTTCTGGGAAATTTTTTGGGCGATTGCTTATTTAGTCAATGGAGATCCAAATAATGCTCATTACCGCTGCCAGAAAATATAGCGAGAAATCGGTTGGAAATCAAGGAGAAAATATCACTTGGATTTAGGGATTGCTATATTCAATTCTCCAGATTTTGATGTGCGAACTATAAAACTGGATAATGAGAAAGTGATCTCAGAAAGAATGTTTTATGGAATATGTTCTGAAAGAAGTTTGGATTGCATAAACACGCTCACTGTGCTGGTTCTTGTGAATTTTTCAATTTCTGTCCACAATACGGGCAAACCGACCAGTTATTGGCAATAGTTTTCTGACAATTGGGGCAGAATGGACGAACTTGAGCACCGCACTGAGGGCAATAGCTATGGGTTTGGGCCACCATATTGCCGCAACTTGGACATGGCTGTGTTGCACTTCCGGCTGCAATCACAGGGAACTGTCCATTTCGGACGATTAAATAAATAATAAACGCTGCAAGATGGCCTACTAAGACCAATAGCGCCCATAAGATACCATTCATCCCGTGACGTTTCGCATCGTAATAAACCCAAACTACAATGATTAAGCCGAAAATGGGAATCAGAAGTATGAGCATGAACGGGATCGCCGCGAGGCCTTCGAGTAAAGCTACACGATGAAACCAGGGGATCCACCCTAATTTTGAAAGGATGCCAATCAAGATTAACATTAAAATGATACAGATAAAAATGATCAGCAGAATTTTTGAAAAATTTTTTCGATCTGTAGTAGCCATGTATGACCTCCTATCTATTGGTGATGTTCGAAAATTGCTCATAGTTCAAGCTTAAATTGTATCCCTTGGATTTTTTCTATGGTGATAGATCGCTCGAACCCAAAAAACCGCCTGATTCTCTTCTTCCGCAGTTGATCGCGGTGCAGATTAATGGCAATAGTTAAAATCCAAGCTTTAAAATCGCGAACCGATGGATTATTTGGCAGAAAGCGCACGGCCCGTAGCCACGTCTCCTGAAATAGATCGTCAGCCTCCATTCGATTCTGCGTCAGGTAACAGGCAAAACGATAGACTGCGGTCTGATATTTTTCATATAGCTCGTCAAAGGCGCTGACATCCTGGTTGTAAATACGCTGAATTAATTGGTCGTCAGTGGCCGCCATTTATCTTCTCCACGTCCATTCATCTTTCAACAATATAGACGGATGAGTGAACCAAAGGTTCTGGTAAATTTTTCGCTAAAAAAATGGGGAAAAGGCCAAATGATCTGGTCATTTGACCAAAATATTCTATTTCTAAAAATCGCAGATGGCCTCAAAAATTTGAGTAACCCACTATTATTTCAAGCAAATTAGCATTGTTAAATTTTTGGCACGCGTCTTGTAAATTCAGAGATCGATTGCTGATGCAGGCGCTAAAGTTGTATCCACTCGAGATCCATTGCCGTGCGCCTGTTTCCATGGGATAGCATCCCGCAGGTTTAAGAGGGGCGACTTACGGAAATTTCAACCTGGCTACTCACAACGGGGCAGGATCAGCTAAACCTGCGGGGCTCTTTTGTTTTTGAAGGAAATCAGAGTATTTCGATGATTTAATAATAGCAACCCTGGGGAAAAGCATGCAGGCGGTCAGGCTTCATCCCCGCTTTGCTTCGCAACTCGCGAAGCTTGATTGCCTGCACCTATTTTTTATGTAACAGATTAAGACTTGAACGAAATATAATTTTAGAGCAGGCTAAAAAAATATTCCAGTCACGCCATCACCATCTCAAAAATTCAAAATAAGGAGAGCAAAAATGGGCTTGAAACGGGCAATGATTGTCCTGATTTGGCTAACTTTAGCAACAACCACAGTGGGGGCTCAGAGCTGGGATCACAGCAAAGGAATTGGAGTGACCGGCAATCTTTTTAAATTTGTCGGCGGTCAAGTTGATCGCGCTGCACTGGGAACGGGTGGCGGTTTATCGCTGCGGTACGGTTTATCGCCAAATCTCATGTTCGATTTTAATCTGAATTACGGGAGTTTCAAACCTACACAACTTGGAAAGCGCTTTGCCGCTGATGAGAATGCACCCTATCGAACGTTCACCTTTCCTGCAGCTCTTGAATTGAAGGTCACGCCAGCACCTAATGCTGCCATTAAGCCCTACGGCTTCTTTGGCGCTGGGGTATATGTGTGGGATTTGCGTGATGAAAGCGGCGAAAAGAAAAACGTGTTCAAAGACCAGGCTTTAGTATGGGGCCAAAGCGTATATGGAGAGACGCAAATAAATCCATTGTTCAATATCGGGGCGGGCATTGAAACGTTTATCATGTCTGGTCTGGCGTTAGATTTACAAGCCGGCATTGTGGCGTTAGCCTACACTGATCGGAAGGATAACGTTGGCTATGCCGACGAAAATGGTTATGCACCGTATGGCCGTGCAACGTTATCGCTCTATTTCGGATATTCCAAAGACACGGATAAAGATGGCATCGAAGATAAGCGGGATGCGGATCCGAAGCGGCCAGAAGATTTTGACGGCTTTCAGGACGAAGACGGAGCGCCAGATTTGGATAATGATGGCGATGGGATCCCAGATGAACGGGACATGGCGCCCAATCAGGCTGAAGATAAGGACGGATTTCAAGATGAGGATGGTGCCCCTGATCCTGATAATGATGGAGATGGGATTCCAGATGTTCGGGATAAAGCGCCCAATGAACCAGAAGATTTTGACAAATTCCAAGATGAGGACGGTATACCTGATCCTGATAATGATGGGGACGGCATCCTCGATAGCGCTGACCAGTGCCCAGGGAGCGACGCCACTGTTGCCCGCGGTGAGAACACAAAAGAAACCATTAATGGCTATCAAGATGAGGATGGTTGTCCAGATACCAAGCCGATGCCAGTAATGGAGAAAAAAGGCGCCAAATTGGTGCTCAAAGGAGTGAATTTTGAAATCGGCAGTGCGGAATTGACACCAGAATCGATTGCGATCTTGGATGAGGTGATCCAAGGACTGAAAGATAACCCTGAGGTGATGGTCGAAATTCGGGGTTATACTGATAGTCAAGGTTCAGTTTCAGCAAATCAGAAATTATCGGAACGCCGAGCCAAAGCGGTGATGCAATATTTGATCGATCATGGCATCGATGCTTCGCGACTGCGAGCTGTCGGATATGGTGAAAAAGATCCAGTGGCCTCGAATGATACACCTGAAGGTCGAGCCCAGAACCGACGGATCGAAATGGTGAGGATCAAATAAGCTACCTACAAAGTTGTCGGGGGTACCAGCAGGAGGAAAATTCCTCAATGGGCAGTGGTAATGACGGTGGGGCCACTGCCCTTTTTTTTATTAGAGGAAATTAGCTATCAACTTTGCTTATAAATTCTAGCTCTACATAATGTGCGAACTGTGAATATGAAAATATCTTTCCTGCGGATGCAGGAATCTCTTTTATCTCATGAAATAACCTGTTGAGGATTGGCTGACTTGACATGCTTGACATCCACTTTGCCAATGATAGCCTGTTTGCATAAACGAATAGAGGGCTTCAATTAAAATTATAGCATTTTATCCGGGGTGTCAGAATTAGAGGTATTGATAGTATTCCACTGGTTTCAATTCAATGAATTGATCGGTGCAACGGACGATATGAGATCTGATCTCCTGACAGAGATGGCATTTTGCGATGTAGCCTTGGGGATCGGGCTGAAAATTGAACTGATCTTCAGCCAATTTGAGCAGGCCTTCCACCCCAGAGTGAACCAGAATATCGATAATTGGGCGCTCATCGAGATTGATCCCTTCAAATAATTTGCCGAGTTGGTGTGCGTCGCCGAGGGATATCCCGGCGCAGAAGCTGGCGATGTAATTGCCATAAGGATCGATATGAATATGTTCTGGGTTGGTCAGCTCAGCGAGGCAGTTTTGATGAAAAAACACCTCGGCAGGTCGTTTTTGATAGAGAAAATTCAATCGGGATGCGGCACGGCCGATCGGGATTAAGCCGAAATTTTCAATGAAAGAGCGGGCGGCTTGTTCATATCCAACCGTGTTGAGGTAGCGATTGAACGGGATCTGAATCTGCGGATTGTAATCCTGAAGTTGATTATAGAAAAAGCTCGTATAGACAAGCACATTATAAGGTCCGTAGATTTCTCGGGCGATGGTGATGGCGCGATGGGTTCGCTCGAAAGGGATGAACTCATTATGAAACGGTGAGACGCTAATCAGCACTGCTGGTAGCCCAGAATCGCGCAGGAGCGTGAATTGGTAGGCGGTGAGATCATCGTCCTCGCACCAAAACGCATTGGTTTCAACATATTGAAGGGGCACATCATGTTCGATCGCAAGCTCCACCGCGCGCAGCGTCAGTTCCAAATTGAGAAACGGCTCCCCACCGCCCAAATGGATGCCCACCTGATTCGGGGTGTAGTGTCGCATTTGGTCGTAATAATGTGCCAGGTCTGCCTCGGTCATCCAATCGCGCCATCGGGGACAACTGGCGTAAATGCAATGCCGACAGGAACTGCTGCATTTGTAAGATAAAATCATCCCTCCTGACCTGAAGGGTGATATCTTGAGTGTCTTCATGGCCTCGTTTTTCAGTTACGAATGCAATTCAATTGTGAAAAAAACGGATGCGATTAATCCTTGTCAGGCATCGCTCCTAATTTTGAGCCGGGCATCCAAACTGCCCCTTTCGGAATCACGACGATCCCGTCTTTGATCCAAAAATTTTCCCCCTCCTCGTAATCGACATTGGGTTTGGGGCGAATAATGACCCCGTCGCCGATTCGGGCATTTTTATCGATGATGGTGCGCTCGATGTAGCAATTGCGGCCAATACCCAGAGGAGGACGGTGATTTTTAGGGGCTTCCCAATTGGTTAGAATATCCTCCCCTTCGAAGAAATCGGCGCCCATCATCACCACTTCTTTGAGTACAGTGCCCTCATGAATGTTGCTGCGAACGCCGATGACAGAATTGATGATTTTTGCTCCTGTAATATCCGAGCCATCCCCTACGATACTGTCACGAATCTCTGATTGAATGATGCGGCTGGGGGGCAACGATCGGGCACGCGTGTAAAACGGCCAGCCAGGATAATATAATTTGAACGGTGGATCTGGCTGGGCGAGCGAAATGTTTGCTTCGAAAAACGTCCTGATTGTTCCAATGTCCTTCCAATAATCGGCAAAAGGATAGGCCAGAACCTTGTATTTAGTAATGGCATATGGGATAATATCCCTCCCAAAATCGGTCCGTGAATAGTCTGCTAAAAGCTTGCTTAGAATATTGGGGTCAAAAACATAAATTCCCATTGAGGCCAGATAACGATCAGGATCAACTTTGAGGTTCATTGCCTTGAACAATGCTGGAGGGGCTTTAAACCTGTCAATAATTTTAGGATCCTTGGGCTTCTCATGAAAATCTTTGATGAACCCGTCGCGGTCGACCTTGAGCAACCCTAATTCTGGAGCTTCAGCGCGGGGGACAGGATAGACACACACCGTAATATCTGCCTCCTTTTCCTGATGATATTTCAGCAAATCTGAATAATTCATCCGATAGAGATGATCGCCCGAAAGGATGAGGATAAATGAGGTGTCATAGTACATGATGTGGCGCCAGGTAGCGCGGACCGCATCCGCCGTGCCCTGAAACCATTTCTCAGCCTTTGGCGTCTGCTCCGCCGCTAAAATATCGATAAAGCCATTTGAAAAAACATCAAACTGATAGGTCTGCATGATATGGCGATGCAAACTGGCAGATAGAAACTGCGTCAGAACAAACATCCGTTTGATGCCTGAATTAATGCAATTGGAAATCGGTATATCGATCAATCGATATTTACCAGCAAAACCAACAGCCGGCTTGGCGCGTTCCAAAGTAAGTGGAAAAAGTCGACTGCCGCGCCCACCGCCGAGTATGACCGCTGTAACGTCCTTCATTTTGCTCCTCCCGCTTTTGCTGTTAGTTGTTCAGTCCACATGAAACGCCATATTACTTATTGAGACCCATTCGATTTTTTATGATCCAAACTTATTTCTCTCGAAAATAGAATCCTATTTCCTCTGCTAACGAGTAACTACCCCTCGAGGGCTCGATCACTCAATGAACAGCATTTGATCCATCGTTATTTGCTTACTTTGCAGTTCATTTTGCGCCCAATTTTCTATCGGCAGATCTTACATTGAATTTGGCTTATTCAGTTAAATCCTCCTTTTGAGCAAAATCTGATGGTTCAGCAGTTGCATAAAAAATTGCATTGAATAAAAATCGAAAAGTGCGATAGGCCTGACCCCGAAACAGAGCCGGAAAACCGATAAGTACAATCTTTCCTCGGCCAATTGGAACATCAATCAGCGCGCTGCGATTAGCGAGATACTGCATCCCAGTGAGCCAGCCGCTAAGCAACAGTTTATCAGAGGCGTAATTGATCACACTGATCCCTTGTTTTCCCTCGAATACTGGGCTATTCCAGAAGAAAATGGCAGATTGCCGCTCAAATCCATATCCGATGGGATGGTGATTGTTAACCTGTACCCTTAAAATGGATCCAGGAACGAAAAAATCGCTGCGATCGAGGTCCTGAACCGAGTTTCTTATCGCAAGGTTGAATTGCCTGATGGCAAAATCCGCCGCTCGATTCATAGCGATGAGTGTTCCACCTTGTTGCACAAAAGCGCGCAGATGGTTCACGCCCTGTTCACCGATCCCGCCGCAAAACTCGATGGGCATGGTTTCCACCGAGTTGCCTTGGACAATCGACCGGTCCGATAAGCTGGGAATAATGATGACATCCAACCAACGATTTAAATGGCCATTTCGCACATTCTGATCTTTGACTTGCTGGAAAGAGAATTCAAATTGCTCTAGTACCCAGCGAGTCCACCCCTCATCGATGTTGGCAGTCCAGCTCTGATAAATTCCGAGCCGAGCCGGCTTTAACCGGTAAAGCTGGATCCTTGGCCTTTTTTCTAATGCCGTCAAGTGAACCGCAAGATCCCCGATAAACCGCGGGATCGCTGCAAGCTGCGCTTTAGTGCCAGTTACAACCAACGTGCCTGGTGGATATTCGCCATCAACGGTTGTTAGCGGCACCGCAGTCCAATAGACCTGATAATCCTGTTTCATCAATCGGTTCACCAAGATGACGTCGTCGTTGCTCTGGTAGCTCCATATATAACCGAACAGGTCCTCTGGCAGATCAATCAATCCGTTTGGTTTTGGGATGGGATCAAGTTTTTTACAGATGACTTGAAATGGCTTAAGGATAGGCACGACATCAACGCCCATCAGAAGCGGTAAATTATGAGCGACCACATCATAAGGGAATTCCATTTGGCCGGTTGTTGGGTATTTGATTTCAGGGTAAAATTGTTGCTCAAGCAAGGCCTTCGCATACCCGCCATAAGGTTGAGCTAGATAGATGATAAAGCTGCCAGCCGGGAACTTTTGGCCATCGGCAATAAATTCAGCACTGGCCTGATGAATCTCCACTTGGCCTAGGCGAAGCGTTTGCAACATTTTGATGGTCGCTGCTAAGTCGCGCTGGGATAAAGGGACGATGAACGCAAATGGCGGATCGGTTCTGTTTACGGCTTTTTTATGAATGCGATAAAAATTTCTCAGCCAATTTTCCCGCAATCTCGCGGCATTGATCAGTACCGCTTTGGCAGCAGAATAATCGTATTCGACAATATCTTTCAAAGTCCAGTCCCCACCATGCCAGGGAAATGGCATGTTCACTGAGGATGTTCTCACGACGCTTGAAAGCTGTTCAAATTTTATCGAAATTGGAGAGGCGATACGGGCGCTGGCTGTTTCGGTGAGGATCCTGACGCCGCCATGATAATGTGGATAGGCACGGCCCGGAGTCCAGGCATCGAAATATTGGCTGTGAATCACACCCGGTTTGCCCTCGGCCGTCAGTTCAGAGGCAATAAAGCTGCCGAGCATCGCCACCTGCTGCTGAATGATCGGATCCACATTCGGCTCAAATGGATCGGTGTACGGCGGAACAAACATCCGAGCCCCGTGACTTTCCATCTGATGCAAATCGACCACGATTTGGGGATGCCAAGCGTGGAATATTTTCAGTGTTAATTGCGATTCGATCTGAGTGAACATGTACCAATCGCGATTGATGTCATGTCCAGCGTATTTATGATAAAGCCAGGGCAAGCCACAGCCTTCATATTTCGTGCCGAGATGGCGATAATACCAATCGACCACTTTCTGGATCCCATCGGGATTATGCATGGGGATGAACAGCAAGATCACGTTATCCAGAATTTCCTGTGTGTTCGGATCATCCTTTGCTGCAAGGTCATAAGCCAATTTCAGCGCCATCTGCGAAGCACCGATTTCAGTGGCATGGATCGAGCAATTGATCATGACCACGGTTTTGCCTTTGGCTATTATTTTTTCGGCTTCATCATCATCGATGCTCCGGGGATCCGCCAGACGTTGTTGATAGGTCTGATAAGTTTTCAAATTTTCATGGTTGTTGATTGCCGTAATACAGGCTACAATAAAAGGGTTGCCCTCTGTGGTTTCGCCCAAACGTTCTACAACGATTCGATCGCTTGCTGCATCGAGCCGATGAAAATAATCGAGAATTTGATGCATATTTGCCAGCTTCTTGGCATCACCAACTTCAAAACCGAGGTGGTCTTTTGGGGATGGGATCTGTCCTGTGGAAAGCTGAGGAAGCAAAAAAGCTGCAAGGATGATCAAGTGAATAAACATGCGTTTCATGAAAGCTACCTTAAACAATCATTAAGCCGGCATAAAGCAAAATTGTTATCAACCATCCCATCATGAACTTATCATCAAATCTTCTATTTTTATTATATCAATTTTTAAGCAAAATATCAAGCGCTTTTTCTTTATTGGGTCGATCAGTGGACCTTAGGCAAATCACCTTACGTCGCGC
Organism: candidate division KSB1 bacterium; assembly: GCA_034506395.1. NCBI lineage: Bacteria > Pseudomonadati > Candidatus Zhuqueibacterota bacterium. The sequence continues at coordinate 223,475 of JAPDPQ010000002.1, forward strand.
TGAACAGCAAGAATTGCTGGCAAGTGGAGGGTCACTATGCATCTTTCATCCAAAAAGACTATTTGAGTATGCTATTTTTGATACCTTACTTTGCCACCGACGATTGTATAAGTGACTTCGGTCTGTAAGATTTCATCTTCAGGGATGGTCAGGATGTCTTTTGATAGCACGGTGATATCGGCTAATTTCCCTGGGGCTAACGTGCCTTTGATGTTTTCTTCGAAAGCGGCATAGGCGCCGTTGATCGTATAGCTGCGCAGTGCCTGAAGGCGCGTCATTTTTTGTTCTGGAAAAAATGCCTCGCCATTTTTCATTTTTCGAGTGACCAGGGCATAGAAGTTGGCAATTGGATCAATCGGCTCAACGGGGACATCGGTCCCGTTAGCGATGATGGCGCCGGATTGAATTAGCGTCTGCCAGACGTAGGCGCCTTCCCTGGCGCGTTGTTCGCCCAATCGCTTGATTACCCACGGGCCATCCGAGGTGCAGTGAATCCCCTGCATAGCAGCGATAATTCCCAGTTGGCCAAATCTCGGGATGTCATCAGGATGTAAATGTTGGGCGTGCTCGATACGCCAACGCAGATCCTTTTTGTCTGGATGGGATCGAAAGGCTGCCTCATATATGTTTAATGTCTCGCGGTTTCCTCTATCGCCGATGGCATGGGTACAAAGCTGAAACTCATTCTCAATTGCAATTCGGGCGGTTTGTTCCATCTGGTCGAGTGGCTCTGTATTCAATCCGACACTGGTTGGAAGGCTATTGTACGGCTCCAACAGCCATGCGCCATGAGCACCTAATGCCCCATCGATTAATCGTTTAATTGCACGCACCGTGAGTCGCTTATCCCCATAATTGATCAGGCGATATTGGGTCAACTTTTGTGCCAATCGCTGATTGTTCTCGCTAATCATCACGTAGAGCCGTACCCCCATTCTGCCCTGATCGACCATTTGCTTGAAAAAATCGATTGTCTCGAAAGAAGAACCAGCGTCATGAAAGCTGGTAATACCATGCGAGAGGCACTCCTGTACTGCCAGATCGAATGTCTTCACTTGATCGGCGAAGCGTTGTTCTGCTGTTCGAGCGTGCTGGTAATCCCGCATGGCCATAGCGATAAGCCCTTGCGCCTCCTCGCGGAACGCACCTATTGGATTGCCATATTCATCCCGCACAATTTCGCCGCCGTCTGGATCAGGTGTCGATTTGGTAATCCCAGCTAATTCCATCGCTTTTGCGTTGGCATAGCCTGCATGACCACTGGCATGGGTGAGAAATACTGGATTGTCTGGTGATACTTTACTCAGATCAAAATGATACGGAAGACCTTCGACATTTGGCTGCGGAATTTTATCCCACTTTTCCTGATGCCAGCCACGACCCAAAATCCATTCCCCGGGGGTTGCATTCTTGACCGCCTCTGCCACCATTGCAACGATTTCATCCCAGTTTTTCGCCATTGTTAGATCGAGCCGCATTTTCGCTTGGCCCATGCTCATGAAATGCCCGTGACTCTCGATCAAGCCCGGAATGGCTAATTGGCCACGCAGGTCAATTACTCGGGTTTCAGATGAAACGAATCGTTTCATTTGCTCATTGCTGCCAACCGCCACAATGATGTCTCCCCGCGCCGCAAGGGCTTGCGCCTCTGGCATGGCTTCTTCAAGCGTGATGATTTTGCCGTTCAATAAAACCAAATCAGCAAATTGAACCTGCGGTTGTCCCAAGCAAAAATGAATTTTTGATAACGCGATGAAAATTACTAACAGAAAGATTACTCGAGTTTCTCTCATTTTCGTTGTCCTATTATGAATTAAATCGCTAACACCCTTCTGAACTGCCCCGAAAATCAATTCGATGGCGACAGAATCCAAGGCCATTTTCGAAGTGATCTAATGAATTATGAGGACATCGCTTTCCAAAATTATTGCGATGCCAAGAATTCTCTCTTCGTTTTCAAACTGCCCAGTTATTTGGTGCGTTGAAGTTGCCGAGCAATGCGCTCCACTTCGGTCATCACCCGCAGGAGATTTCCGCCCCAAATTTTTCGAATCTGTTCTTTATTATAACCGCGTTTCACCAGTTCTAACGTGATGTTACCCATCTCACTCACATCGTTGCAGCCCTCGACGCCGCCCCCACCATCGAAATCGGTCCCAATACCGACATGATCAATACCAGCAACCTTCACGATGTGATCGATGTGGTCAACGAGGTCTGATACGGTTGCCAACTCGCGAGGATATTTTTCATTGAGCTCGTACCATTCCTGGCGCGCTTTACGTTGTTCCTCTTCGGAGAGTTGATCGAAGTTTCGATATTTTTCTTCCAGCATTCGAAAGGCTGCTTCTCGTTCTGGATTGGGCTCCGCTTTTTTGACATAATCGCTCATGAGACACATTTGGATGACTCCGCCATTTTCTGCCAGACGTTTCAGCATGTCATCACTCAGATTGCGGGGATGATCGCACAAAGCTCGAGCACAAGAATGCGAAGCGATGATCGGCGCCTTGGATAAGGCGATGACATCGTAAAAGGTTTCATCTGACACGTGTGAGATATCGATCATCATGCCAATGCGATTCATTTCAGCGATCACCTGTTTTCCAAATTGGCTGAGACCGTGATGTTCAGTGGTATCGGTTGAAGAATCACAGATATCGTTGTTCTTGGTGTGGCACAGAGTGATGTAGCGGGCACCAAGATCATAATATTTTCTGATCAGAGATAGATCATTGCCGATAGGATAGCCATTTTCCATCCCGATAAGAATGGCACGTTTCCCGCGTTTTTCGAGTCGATAGACATCCTTCGGAGTGAGCGCAAGTTCTGCCAGTTCGTGATGTTTTTTGAGATTGTCATGAATCACATCGAAAACTTTCAGAGCGGCCGCTTGAGCGCGCGTGTTGCCAGATTCATTGCGTTCACCCTGGCCAACGAAGACAGCGAAAAAGACGGCATCTAGCCCTCCCCGCTTCATCCGGGGTAAATCCAGTTTACCAGACCGCCGGTTGGGTTCGTGATCTTGGCTGAGATCAAAGTCAGAACGAAGCAGCCGCAAAGGCGTATCGACATGCGAATCTATTGTGACCACCCGAGCATGAATCTGAGCTGCTTTCCGTATCATCGGGTCATCCTGAGTTTGGCCTGGGAAAAAAAATAGAGAGTTCAGTAGCAATACTATACTCAAATTCAAGCCTGACATCTTTGATGTTTCCTCCTATTTCTCTTTGAAATAATTTCCACCATCGGTGTGAAAAACTGATTGATTGTGTTCTTAATTGAAAATAAGACCTTGAAGAATTTTCATCAATGATAGTTCTTCCCAACCTTCGCTCGCAATCGATGATTTTCACCTAAATATACACAAAAAAATTTCTGTCATCCAGCAAAAAAATATTTTTTTCAAGAATATCTGAATGGGCTGGGGTAAGAAGAATAAAAAATGCCATAGTCTGAGCAACGACAAAATTGAGCCGCATGGTATGTTGGGCAAGATTATTTTGCTTGCATTTTTTAAAATAGTTTTATATATTTGCCACGTTTTTTTAAAAAAACAAGCCAATAAAAAAACAGAGAGGTTACCTTTTATGGTCTGACATAATTTTAAACCGTCATTTATAAGGAGTAAAAGAATGTACCTACCCAAAGAAATGTTTTTTACTACCGGTATCGGGCATCACAAAGACAAATTGACTTCTTTCGAATTAGCGCTGCGTGATGCGGGTATCGCACAGTTTAACATTGTACGGGTCTCTTCAATTTTCCCTCCTCATTGCAAAATCATTTCAAAAGAAGAAGGATTGAAAAAATTAAAGGACGGCCAAATTCTGTTTACGGTTCTATCGGACATCTCCACAAATGAATACGGTCGATTAATTGCTGCTGCAATTGGTGCTGCCATTCCCATGGATAGCTCGCTTCATGGCTATTTAAGCGAATACCATGATTTTGGCAAGCCCGAGAAAGAAGCAGGTGAATATGCCGAGGACATCGCTGCCTATATGTTAGCCACAATTTTAGCAGGATCCAAAGAAGTGATCGATTGGGATAGCACCAAAGATATCTGGAAAATGAATGACAAGTTAGTCAAGACACAGAATATTGCAGTGGCTACCACGGGCAAGCAGAATAATTATTGGACTACCTGCCTGGCAGCGGCTATTCTAATCGGCTAATGATCGAGACCGATTTAGTGGCAAACGGCTATTCAGCAGTTTGAACGGTCAATTCAGTTGAGAGCAGCTATTTGGCTCGAGCCAGTGGCGATTCGCATTTTTGCTGGGATCACATTAGCAAAGGATTAGAAATCCACGAGGTATTTTTGCCCCATTTTCAAGCAGATGAGGTTGATTTTTGAAACAACCGCTGCTTCATACGAGGTGATCTGCTTTGACTTGGTCTGTCCTCAATTCGTGAATGGTGAGCTAATCAATTTTTGTTAAAAATGATGTTGATGAATAAATATTTGGTGAAGATGAAGGGGATCGCCTCGCATTTTTAAAATGGATGAAGAAGCAGAAAACTGATGCATCACGCTATTGAGTGAATTGCAGAGCATTTCAAAATTATTCTGGAGCGGGCTATGGCCTACGATTACAAATATTTCATGGGCGAATTTTGCGATTATGGGAGCGCTAAAGTTGTTGTATTGCCAGTTCCTTTTGAGCGATCGACTTCTTATATGCGAGGCACGGCAGCAGGTCCTGCAGCAATTATCGCAGCATCGTATAATGTTGAGCTTTACGATTTGCAATTGGATGATGCCCCTTATCGCTATGGCATCCACACGCTTCCGTCTTTACAGTTCTCTGATGACCTTCCGATAGATGGTGCAATCAACCAAATTGAACAGGCCACAACAGCGATATTACAGGATAATAAATTTCCAGTAGTTTTGGGAGGAGAACATACCCTGTCATATTCTGTCTTTTGCGCATTGAATAAATACCATCCCAATTTGAGCGTGTTGCATTTGGACGCTCACACCGACCTGCGCGATCAGTATCTGGATGATCCGTTCAGCCATGCTTGCGTTATGCGACGAATCCGAGAGTATACAAAAAATATCGTTTCCATTGGGATTCGAAGTGTCTCACCAGAAGAGGTCGATTACATCAAACAGGAACGACCGATCATCTTTTATGACCACCAAATCCGAACAGCTCCGTTGCCGATCGAACAAATTCTCTCGGCATTGAGCGAGAATGTGTTCATCACGTTTGATCTCGATGCCATCAGTCCCGCGGAACTGCCGTCAGTTGGCACCCCAGAACCTGGCGGCTTAAACTGGTATCAGGTGGCCGATCTGTTCGAAGCTGTTTTCGCTTATAAAAATGTGGTCGGGTTTGACGTGGTGGAATTGAAGCCTGATGGAATCAATGTCCACTCTGATTTTTGGGCTGCAAAAATGATCTATAAGATGATCGGATTGAAACTGAAGGGACGGCGTTGAATTTGGATATCAGTTTATTCAATAAAACGGCCTTAGCAATCGAACTTGATGAATAGTGGAAAATTGGAATAAGAGCAGAATCAAATCCAATGGCATTTGCATGGTTGATAAGAACTGAACCACTTTTCAGATCGTCGGGCTGGCGATTCACTGAACAAATCGCTTGACTTTGTATCGCATAATTGCTACATTTCACCAGCTTGATCACCACTCCGATTTATCAACTGTGATAGGCATCTTTTTGCCTCTTCTAATAAAATTAGGGTCAACGATATGGCAGTCCAAAAGGCCATCGTCAATGTTGAGAAACTGAATATCCGCGCTGGTCCTGGGATGGAGTTCCCGATTGTGGGGCAGCTCGCGAAAGGGCTGGTGGTGCACGTGAGACGAATACAAGGGGATTGGGCTGAATTGGATTTAAGCCTGTTGGAGGGATATGTCGCGAGAGCAAATATCGCATTTCATGATTCCAGCTCTGTCGCCACCCAAATCGAGCAAGTTGGTGTTATCGATGCGGATAAGGTTAATATTCGCTCTGGTCCTGGCACGTCCTTCGAACCAGTGGCAATGCTCAATAAAGGGGACATGGTTGTGATTGAGGTTTCGGGGAGTGATTGGCATCAGGTTCGCACTCGGCCGATCAATGGATTTGTGATGAGCCAGCTCCTTGTGCCAGCGACCCCGGCCGAGGCTATAACTGAAGGGCCATATCGTGCGGCGATCAAGGAAATAGTGGTTAACCTTCGTTCCGGTCCAGGAGAGCAATTTGCAATCATTGGCCAGCTTGCGAAGGATACGGAAATTATTGTGAAGCGCAGCACAAATGGCTGGGCAGAAATTGAAACCATCCCCATTGCTGGCTATCTCCGCGCCGATCTGATTAGAGTCGGTGCCCTAGAATACGCCGCATTGCGCACGCCAACTTCGAACCCGCTTGTCACGGTCAAGGCAGATTGGCTTCGGTTGCGAAAAGGCCCGGGCGAACCATTCGCGACCCTTGCTTATTTGCCAGCGGGAAATCTGCTCGAACTGATGGACCTTGCCAATGACTGGGTTCGCGTTCGACCAATCATGGGACAAGCCTTTGTGGCTCAAACCTATTTAGCCCCTGTCGCTGCTGAAATTCTATCAATTCCCACAGGCCATGGAGACCCGCTCAAACCACCAAATCATTTAATTATTCCGATACAAGACGCCTTCTCAACAGAGCAGCAGATCATGGCAGCCAATTGGAATGATTATGGCGGGCTAATTCAGCAAATCAGTAGCAAATTTTCGATCGATCCTGTGGTCGTGCTGGCGGTATTGAGCGTGGAATCTCGAGGAAAAGGTTTTGGTCTCGACGGCCGTTTGTTGATCCGATTTGAAAATCATTATTTTTACCAATTCTGGGGCAAGGCTAACGAAGAGCTGTTTCATCGCCATTTCCGATTCCACTCTGTACACCCTTGGCAGGGACATCAGTATCGACGCTCTCAATCAGCCAAATGGCTTGACGTCCATACTGATGATCAGCGCAGCGAATGGGATGCCTTTGAATTTGCCAAACAATTGGATCGCCTCGCAGCGTTCCAATCCATCAGCATGGGCAGCCCGCAAATCATGGGCGCGAACTTCGATCGAATCGGTTATGATTCGCCAGAAGAGATGTTTTTCGCGTTCCAATCCGACTCCCGGGAGCAACTCTGGGCGATGTTTCGATATATTGAGAGCAAAAATTTGATCCCAGAACTGATCAGCGAAAACTTCATTCGATTTGCAGAGGCTTATAACGGCCCTGCTCAGGCATCTGCTTATGGCGAGAAATTAAGACAGCATGTAGACCAATTTCGAAAAATTGCGCCGAAGCTGGTGTGATCCCATTGTTCATTAAGCTGACCGTATTTGATCTCAAGGAGAACGTTATGAGAAGAACGATATTTCTCATTTTGGTGGTGATTTTGGTGCTTGGCGCGCTGGCTTTGTTGATTTTCAAGGTCGTTGACTGGCAGAAGGTGCTAATCGGCATCGCTGGGCTCACGCCATTCGGCCAGGCGTTACAAAAAAAACTTGCTAAAATTGATGAGGAATTCGAGCGCCGACGTCGGGAAGAGGCCGAATACCAGGCTCGGATGGCCGAGCGCCGCGAGTTGCTGGAAAAGCAGATCGCTCATTTGGAAAAGGAGATCGCGCTTATCGATCGGCGATATGAGATGCTCGAAAAACAGCGCAGCACCATCCTCGAGGCAATTGAGCAAATGCCAAGAGAAAAGAAAATCGAGCTGTTCCGCGAAACGTTCGGACAATAACATACCTTCACTCCCAAAATGGAGGCACTGATGATCATTCGAATAGTATCGCTGTCCATTCTGATGCTATGGTCGGTCATAGCTTTTAGCCAAGAACTTTATCCGAAGTTTTACGAAGCTGGCAACAGAATCAATTTCGTCCCAGAGAAAAATGTCTATATCATCACCGAGACGCAATTGGATAGTTGTCTCAAAGTCAATGCGCTCTATTTGAATTGCGAAAAGCGAATTGGTTTATTGCAACTGAAAACCAGTCATCAAGATTCGGTGATCAAACTGCTGCGTTTAAAAGAACAGAATTTCGATTCTACGCTCGCCCATACCAATCAAAAATTATCCCAATGCACAGATGAATCCCAAGCATGTCAGAAAGATCTGGCCAAACAGAAATTTTATAAGAAAGTGCTGTTGGGAATATCTGGGCTGGAAGCGATGTTATTGATCCTGGTGTTGGTGATGACTTAGTTGATCTGTCTTGTTCTTGGGCATTAAATGAGTTTTTGTCGAATAAGGATTTCGATCCTCCACAGTTTATTTCAAATTAGATGATTGGTGACCAAGTGGGCTATCCTTGATTTATAACGGTCTGCCAGGTCAAATGAATTTTCAAGCGTAAGACCGCTGGCTGGCAAGTGGAATCAAGCCCATATCACTAGATTTCTACAAAGTCACAGACAAAAGCCAATGCGGGAGGCCGCCAAAAGCCGATTCCATGTACGTGAGTTAAAAAGTTCTGGCAGTGCTTACTTCGTGCGGAATCAGGGTTTTCTGGATTTTGAAGATGTCTATTAAATTGTCGCAAAGGAGAATGATATGCCATTAGTACCGAGCGAAAACAGCACGATTTCATTAGCGGTCCGCCGCAGGATCCGCTGGGGCGTCACTGCCTTTTTTATTTTTATCTTGATCATCGCTTTCTATATTATTCATCAATATTTTTACAGCTCAGCCAAGCCAGGCATCAGCAATATGTATTTGACCTTTGTTCTGGCCCTGCTGATCGTTTGGTTTTTGGGAGTTATTTTGTTTCTCATATATCTGGTTTTGAAATATGACCCTTTGACCAATCCGGATAATCCCTACATTAACCAGACGATGAGTTTACCGCCAGGGGTATTTCGCGTCATCCTTACGCTATCGCTGCTGTTTTCTGTCGTGCTGATGGAGGGATATGCATTGATCAATATGGATGAATATGAGAAAATCCAAAAAATACTTGATCCGCTGCTGACCGCATTTCAATTGATGATCGCTTTTTACTTTGGCACTAAAATGCTTGGAATGGTGAGTGGCAAAGATGAAGAAGAGGTGAAGCCAAAGGGGTAATCGATACGCCATGTTGTCTCCAATCCTTTTCGTAAATGGCAAATTGTTAGTTATGACATTGGCGCTAATCATTGAGTTAGGGGGACGATTTAGGACAAGCATTGTGGCCGAAATTCAGCAGTGCGAAGACAAAATGAACTAGAGGAATCTATTGGTATTAAATGCAACGATCGAGCAATCCACAATTAGATGAAATTCTGGGCAAGGAATATCCCTGTCTGGATCATGGCTTTGTCCGGCTGATCGATTATATGGGCTCAGACGAGGCCATTGTCCAGGCGGCGCGGGTATCTTATGGTAAAGGGACCAAGAAATTGCAGCAGGATCGAGATCTGATCCGTTATTTGATGCGGCATCAGCATACCAGCCCATTTGAAATGGTGGAATTCAAATTTCATTGTAAGTTGCCGATATTTGTAGCGCGGCAATGGATTCGGCATCGCATGGCGAGCGTCAATGAATACTCCTTGCGCTATTCCCAGGCCCGGGATGAGTTTTATTTCCCCGCGCCAGAGATGATCCGCCGGCAATCCACCACCAATCGCCAAGGCCGCTCAGAAGAATCAATTCCGGAGGAACTTCAGCAACAAGTCCTTGAGACAATGCGAAAGCACATTGAGCAGCTTTGGCAAGATTATGAACGGTTTCAACAGATGGATATTGCTCGGGAATTGGCGCGCATTCAACTGCCAGTGTCATTGTATACGGAATGGTATTGGAAGATCGATCTTCACAATTTGCTACATTTTTTAAAGCTGAGATTGGACCCGGCAGCTCAGTATGAGATTCAAGTTTATGCCCGTGCCATCGCAGAAATTGTCAAAATTGCGGTTCCGTTGACATGGGAGGCGTTTGAAGATTATGTGCTCGAGGCGAGAAGTTTCTCTCGACAGGAGCTGGCGTTAGTCCGACAGGTACTGGACCAGATCGCTTCGTCAATTAATTGGGAATCGTTAGCTGAAAATCGCGGCCTGACAAAACGGGAAATTCAGGAGTTCATCGAAAAGATCGGCGCGAATAAGCCATAGAAATGAATTTGATGAACCTATTCCAGACGCTTTCATCTTGATTGGGAAATAGGACACCTCCCGCTGGCTATCGCGCGGGATATGAGCTTCTATTCGCTCCGGCGCTTTAGTTGTGGATGGTTGGCGCGCGAGAGAAAAAAATGCGCGATCATGAAATGCCGGATTGGTTTTGCTTCATGGTATCAATAGACAGGAATTCAAGGATGGATGAGATGATGAGCTACACTGTAGTGGACCGATTTTTAAAATATGTCCAATACGACACCCAATCTGCGGAGGGAACAGATAAATATCCCAGTACCGAGGGGCAGAAGATTTTGGGACAGGAATTGGTGAGAGAGCTTATCGAAATGGGATTGGCCGATGCCCAGATGGATGAATACGGATATGTCACGGCCACGCTGCCGGCCACGACCACCCGCCCGGTTCCAACTATTGGCTTGATCGCCCATCTGGATACATCGCCCGATGTCTCTGGCAAAAATGTGAGGCCGATCGTCCATCGGAAATATCAGGGGGGCGATATTGTACTGCCTGGCGATCCAACCCAGATTATTCGCTGGGCCGAGAACCCATCGCTGGCGCTTCAAATCGGCACAGATATCATCACCTCAGATGGTACGACGCTATTGGGGGCGGACAACAAAGCTGGCATCGCAGAAATTTTTGATGCTGTGAATCATCTGGTCCAGCATCCCGAGATCGAGCATGGTCGGGTGCGGATCGCCATCACCCCCGATGAGGAGGTCGGTCAAGGTACAAAATATTTTGATGTCAAAAAATTCGATGCCGATTACGCCTATACGATTGATGGGCAGGAAGTCGGTGAAGTGGAGGATGAAACGTTTTGTGCAGATACGGTTTTTGTTACGATCTATGGCAAAAACATCCATCCAGGCTATGCAAAGAATAAGATGATCAATGCCATGAAGATCGCCGGCCAATTGATTGCTGCGCTGCCCAAAGACCGGCTCTCGCCAGAAACCACCGAAGGGCGTGAGGGCTATATTCATCCGAACACCATGACCGCGCGCGTAGAGCAAGCTGAAATCAAGTTTCTAATTCGAGATTTTGAGCTGGAGGGGTTGAAACAGCACGAAGAGTTTTTGAAGCAACTTTGCGATCAAATCGTGGCTGATTATCCAGGTGCCTGGTTCGATTTCCATGTGGAGGAATCCTATCGGAACATGAAGTATAAGCTGGATGAGCAACCGCAAGTTGTAGAGAATGCGCTGGAGGCTATTCGGAGAAGCGGGCTCACGCCTCGAAAAAATATCGTGCGAGGCGGCACCGATGGCGCGAGGCTCTGTTATCTTGGGCTACTGACGCCCAATATTTTCACTGGTGGTCATAATTTCCACTCGAAATTAGAGTGGATATCGGTACGTGACATGCAAAAGGCAGTGGATGTCATTATTAACCTGATCAAAATTTGGGCAGAGCGATAACGAAACAAATTCTCGTTTAGTTGCAAAATAGCGAAATATCAACAGGGAAAAGCAGACCCTAATTCATTTAATCGATCGAATCTCTAATCTCGCATTATGTTGAACTTATTCATCCGTTTTTGGAAGCCAATTTTGATTGGGATAGTATTATTGGCTTCCTGGCTTTCTTTTATGGCAACCGATCTTCCCGAAGCAACTGGGTTCAGTCGCTGTCTCGAGTCGCTTTATTTCGCGATTAATCTGTTTATCCTTGGGGCGTTGGATATCGGTTTTCCTCAGGAAGGGCCAAGGCTGGCATTGGCCGTACTTTGGATCTGCTATTTCTTCGCACCTTTGCTCACATTAAGCCTGGTCTATGAAATCCTTCAGGAGAAATTTTTCAGTCAATTGCTGCCTGGGCTAAAAGGCCATACCATCATCTGCGGTCTCGGCAGGAACGGAAAGCTTATTTATCATCTGGTCCGGCGATATGCCCCTCGCAACCACAAAATTGTCCTGATTGACAGCGATGCCCAGAATCCCTATTTAGAGGAATTGGGCCGGGATCGCCATACCTGGCTAATTAAAAATGATTTCACGAAATTGCCAGTATTGCTTAAAGCTCGCGTGCAGCGCGCTAAACAGGTTTTCCTCACCACTAATCGCGATTTAGCTAACCTCAAAACGCTGGTTGAAATTATTGATATCGAGCCCAAGGCCAGAGGTTTCCAGCTTTATTGCCACTTGGGCGATTTGAACCTTCATGAAAATTTCGCTGCCACATTATTTAAAGAACCAAAATTTGCTGATGTGATCCCATTCAACGGTTATCGGAGTGTCACCCGGAGGCTGTATTACGATTGGGTATTCAAGAAGGACTATTTGAGATCTGATGGCAATATTTTCGTGATTCTGGGATTCGGTCGTTTCGGCCAAATGCTCTATTCCCACATTATTGCCGATCGAAATCGTTCCGAACAGGACGAGATCTTCATCGACACCCTCAAATCTAAATCAGGTTTTGAATTAGAAAGATCCCAATATTCATGGTCCACTAACCGTTCCAAGTTTCCTGGCAAAATTCATCCACCATCTTATCTTGATATGAACAATCCGGAATTGTGGGATAAGCTGGCTAAATTGGATGAGCCATCAAATAAGCAGATGCTCATTTTCGCCTGTTCGGATAACGATATCCAGAACCTCAACCTCGCGATCTCAATGAAGCTCACGGGTCCTCCACGATTACAGGCGGCGGTGATCTTTTGCCGAATGTATTCTCATACCGCGAAAGAGATCAACGAAATCCTGGAGCGTCGGGTGACGAGGAAACAGCCGAGAGATGTTATTTTGTTCCCCCTTCAGCAAGAATTGGAGGAGGCATTTCGCAGCGAACTATTTAATATCGATGAGAATGGGATTGTCAGCTAATGTCTGGAAAAGGGATGAACGATCGCTTTCAATGGAAACGATATGCGGGCAATCCAATCCTGCCTGTCAAACCCAATACGTGGATGGAGGCCCAAACAGCCAATCCAGATTTGCTTTTGATCGGAACTGACTATTTCTTGTATTTTCGCGGCCAGCAGGGAGGTCATGACCGAATTGGAGTGGCAACTATCTCAATAGATCGGTTTGATGGAGCGACATGGGATATTTTCCTCCACCCGATTATCGATGTGGGAGGTCCAGGGACGCCAGATGAGCTTCATGCGCTCGATCCCGCAGCGGTTTTCGTGGATGGGAAAATTTTTCTTTACTATTCCGGAGTTTCGCCAACTTGTCCACGCGCCATTTGTCTGGCAATATCCGATGATGGCGTTCATTTTAAAAAGTATCTGCACAATCCCATCCTCATCGGCGGCTGTCCAGAGGTCGTTTATCATGACGGGAAATTCTATTTGTTTTATTGGAGCTCTGCTGCGCAAGGGACCGGTTTTGAGATCCATCTCGCGATCTCAAAAGATGGGTTTCATTTCGAACCGATCTCGCCTCAACCCGTGCTTCCAGTCGGTGCCCCCGGAACATGGGATAGCCACAGCGTAGAGACGCCCCGCATTTTCAAAGAGCACGAAACTTACTATATGATGTACTGCGGCTCAGATCGATATGACGATTATCCGTGGTACGCAGGTCTGGCAACTTCGACCGATCTGATGCATTGGCGCAAATATCATGGTAATCCGATTTTTACTCGGGGGAAAGAGGGTGAATGGGATGAGGGTGCGATCTGGTTTACAACAGTCGAGAAGATCAATGGATTGTATTACCTCTGGTATGAGGGATATGGTGGCGGGACAGCACGGTTCGAACCCTATGGTAGCTATTTGAAAGGGGGCAAGTCACAAATCGGCCTGGCAACGCTCCAGGCAGATCAATTCTTCAGCTAAACTTTAACAGCCAACCACAAAAGTTAAAAATTAGATTCCACTGCCCACGAAATCCAGAAAAGAAAAGATAAGAGTCTAAATTTCTAAAGCGAATTCAAAATGCCTTCGAAAAAAGCCTCCGACTTGTGAAGCCATGGAATTGCACGGAAATTCAGTCTTCTGAGATTGGTTCCTCGGCCTTTCGTGTGTTCCTTTAGCAAATCTGTCTGGAATTTCTCTGCTGAGAAGTTCATGTAGCCATCTTGCAGCACTGCCATGTATGGGGGGTCGGTGGGATTTTTTATTAGCTTGGATAAAGCTTTGGTGAATTATTTGTTGATCTGATTTTTTAGGCTTCGGATCTCTTGTTCCATTTGGATCATCTTCGAATGGATTTGTTGAAAGCTTTCGGGAGAAATAATAATCGGCGCATTAATGGGGGAACGCGTGGCATCTGAATTCAGATTGAGGGAGAAATGGCGAGGCTTATTGACATTAAAACCTTCGGGCCAGACGCGTTCAATGTTCGGAAATACTTTCAATGCCCGTTGCTGGCGGATGAAGTTGATCGAGACACTGGTTCCAGGCGCTGTTTGCCCGATTTGGGCCTTCAAAATTTCTGGATTAGTGAGCGTGACTTCATTGAATTTCACCAAATGATCGCCTGGCTTCAGGCCAACCCGTGCTGCTGGGGAACCAGGATACACCCGCTTCACAATCAGTTTGTTGCTGCGTAATGAATCCGCATCTAACTCCACACCTAACCACTTCATCTGTTGGTGATGAAATTTGATAACGTTATTAATGGTAGTGATGACCTGATTAATGGGGATCGCAAGGCTGCTGGAATAATCAAGCAGACCACTGCCCCCAGCCGAAATTTGCGGCTCGATCTGCGCGGAAATGATGCCAATGATTTCTCCTTTGAGGTTAAACACGGCGCCCCCGACATTTCCAGGATTGATCGAGACGGAAAGGATCATTCGGCCCTCTTCTGTAAAGCCATTGATCAACCCAAACGTTGCAAAGGGAGATAGCCCCATGGAATTGCCTAACACGAGAACCATTGAATAAAGCGGCAAGCGATCCGAATTTCCAAATTTGGGGCCCTCTAAATTTTTTCCATCGATTTTCAGAAGGGCGAGTCCCGTCATTTCATCGGTACCAATGTACTCGGCCGCTGCAGATGTGCCATCGCAGAATGTCACTTTGATCTCATCGAAATCAGCCAAAATCGAGGCGCGGGTGATAATATATCCCTCGGCATTGTAGATAATTCCTGATCCGACAGTCCAAAACTTATCCTCGCGTTGCTCCGACCCACTCCGAAACAATGAAAAAAGCCCGTTATCCCTTTCAACAGTGTATGAGTGACTGGAACTGGCAGTAACGGTGACAACAGCGTTTTTAGCTGACTGAATTAATCGGCTGATTTCTGATTGAAGGCTTTCTAATGTAGGTGATTGCTGGGAAAAAAGAATGGTTACCCATAACAAAATAATCACACTGATAATGGATATTATTTTCATAACTGATTCAAATTCGGAGCTACATCAAGATAGCCCAAACCCTGGCTTAATCTGGTCCGTCCAAGCAGCAGAATCATTAAACCAGGGTTTGGAATGATCTATTAAAGAAGAGTCAAAATGGATTTACTTGTTTTTTCGGTTTGAACGGCTATTAATAAACTTTTGTCTTTAGTATCTCGGCCGTTTCATGCCAAAGCAAATCACTTTTTACCGCTTGGGCTGAATCTAAATATGCCGCTTGGTTAAATGAGCGATTCGGTTCTACGGGTGCTTGAAAGTTGATCCTGGCAACGGGCTGAGTCTCATAGATGAAAATATAGCGCTGATTGGTGGTAGGATCAATTTTTTCGACGCCGGCCTGATACCATTCTTTATTCATGTTCCCCTGGATGGTGATGGATTTGTTCGGATGTCGAAACGCCAACGCAGCCAACACGACTAAGACAACCACTAGGGCAGCAAAACCAAATGCTGGAATCCTGAACTCCCCAAAAGCAAACCATCGCTCTCGACGATGACGTTCTAAACTGATTCGGGCTCGGAGGATTGTCTCGAAATCTGGAGATACCGTAAGCTTGGGTAATGTCCTTAATTGTCGAATTAAATTCTTCACTCGTCTGACGCTCTGTTCGCACCCCACACAGTC
This sequence comes from candidate division KSB1 bacterium, assembly GCA_034506395.1. Classification (NCBI taxonomy): domain Bacteria; kingdom Pseudomonadati; species Candidatus Zhuqueibacterota bacterium. The sequence goes on from JAPDPQ010000002.1 coordinate 239,543, forward strand.
TCGCAGGTGCTGCTCCATTAGCAATTGATCGTTTTGGGTAAGCCCTCCCTCGATATAGTCAGAGACCATTTCTTTAAACCGTTGACAACTGTCCATTGATATCCCTCATATAATAGGAGTTGTGGCGACTGTAAATAATTTAGATGACTACAAATTTCACCGATCCCAACAAATCATCCAATTTATCAGCTTAATCGCGTGACCAAAAGCTGATGGCTTTTTTGCCGAACCTGACGCGATCATCAACGTTCTAACATGTGCTTCAATTTCTCTTGTAATTTGAGCCTTCCTCTGTTGACTCGGGATTTCACAGTGCCCAGCGGTATATTGACAATCTGACTGATTTCTTCATAAGAGAGCTGCTGAACATCTCGGAGCAAGATCACTTCGCGAAATTTAGGGGATAGATCTTCAATTTCCCGATGGATGATCTCCTCCTTCATTCGACCATCCACATCCTTTTCGGGATTGAATGCATCATCTGAGATGTCGTAATCTTTTTCATTATAACCCAAGTCCGAAATTGAAAAGAATTTCCTCCTCTTTCTTTTTCGCAATTCCGTTTTTGCTAAATTACCAGCGATCGTGTAAATCCACGTAGAAAATTTTGCCACCTTTTGGTAGGCTTTACGATTCCGGTAAACCCGCAAAAATGTCTCCTGAACTAAGTCTTCAGCCTCTTCTGCATTCCCCAAAAACCTATACACAAAATTCAGCAACTGGTTCTTATATCGCTTCACAATCAAATCGAAAGCGTACAGATCCCCGTTCTGAAATTTTTCAATTAAGTCCTCGTCTGAAAGCCTTGAACCTTTTTCTTCCTCGTACATCAGAATTCCTTGCTAAAATTTTAACCGAACCGATTCTCAAAAGTTCCCGAAATTTTCGAAGCGGAAAAACCGCGTTAACGGACTCATAATCCTTTGATCAAACGATATATTAACAGCTCCATTACTAACTCTGGCCGTTGATAACTGGTCTTCAAATGGAGATCCGCTTCGGCTAATTGACGGAACGAATTTCGAAATTGTTCAATAGTGAAATTGTTCGTTTGCTTCATCATATCGTTAACAAAATAGGAACTCAATCCCACCACTCTAGCCAATTCATTCGGCGACCGAATCCCTCGCTGCATATTTTCCTTGATTTTCATCAGATTCACAAAATGTTTTGTGAGCTGAATCAGTAGACCAGTGGGCGACTCGCCCTGGTCCAGAAGGTTATTCAAAATGCCCAACGATTGAGGCAGAGATTTCCGACCTACTGCATTGCAAAGATCAAAGACATTATAGTGCTTAGAAATGCAAGTCACTGTCTGAACATCCACAAGGGTGATCGTAGTGCGGGGATGAATATTGATTTCGATTTTCACCAGTTCGTTCACCAGTTCTAACAACGAGTTCCCAACCTGTGCGTGAAGCAAATGAACCGCATCTGGCTCAATGGATAGTTTTTTGCTTCGAACATAGCTTTCAATCCAGCTCGGTACTTCATTGTCATAAAGACGACGACAGTCCACAGCTACCGCTTTTTCGAATATAGCATTTAGCCATTTGCCTGATACGGTCTTTTCTGGCAATGTGAAAATCAAACACGATGATTGCGACGGATGATTCACATAGTCCGAAAGGTACTTCAAATCTGATGCTTTCAGTTGCTGCATCTCTTTGACTACCACTACTCGGCGCTGAGCCATCATCGGAAACGACCGTGCGATGCTAATGATTTTATCAGCCGAAACCTCCCCACCATAAAATATATCACAATTAAAATCGCGCGGTGCGCCATCCAAACAAGCTTGTGTAATTCTGACGACCAGATCGTCCTGAAGGAACTTCTCCTCGCCAAATAGCACATAAACTGGCGCGATCTCACCCTTTTTTAATTGATCGATCACCGTCGAAGGTGGGATTGCGTTTGCAGTTTTTGCCATAAATTTTTCTATTATTTTTGGATGATTACAAGCTCTTAGCTTTCAGTGCAGATGCAGCGCCCTGATGAAAGCATATTGGTTGTGTGCTCAGCTGTTCGAACAATTCCACTTCACTCGTTACCAATTTGCAGGAATGAGCTGGTCAAATTTATTAAATGATAGTGGTAATTTCGCGCTTTTGTACAACACGGATAGCCTGCACGGATTCTCTTTAGTTATGCAAGCCCAAACAAATCTTGTCCCGAACTCATATTCCCACATTGCAATCCAAATATAGGATATTTGAGGGAATATTGCAAGGAAAAAACTTGATTTATTTGATTGGTTGGGGTGAGAAATTGAGCCGTTGAAATCTCATAAAATAAAAAATTATGTGCTCTGTCTTTTTGGACATGCACGGATGATGTGAAGGATAGGATCATTTGTCAGGTAGGTGTCTAAAAGCTGATGTAGCAATTGAGCGATAAAAGCAATTTTGATCAATGGAAGACGCGCTATTTTTTGACGGCGTGAATCAAAATTTCGAAATCATCCAAAAGAATATCGCGTCGCTGGAAATCGCCAGTGGTACATCCGAATCCATCGATCACGGTGAAACCGATATTTTCCAAGATGAATTTCATCTCAGGGAAGGTGTAGTATCGATTGGAGCATAAAAGCTTTTCGGTAGCTCCAGATTCAGTGATGAATTTCTCCTCCCAATAACCGATGCAGGTTTTCGGATCGAAACAGGTGTCCTGCTCTGGATGGCGAAACACAAAAGAAGCGTTTAACACATTCAATAGCAACTGGCCATTGGGCTTTAGCGCGTTATATATGTTTTTTAGGATAGCGATATTTTGTTCATCGGTTTCCATAATGCCAAAAGCGCCTTCGCAAAGCGATAGCGCAGCATCGAAATTGTTTTCAAGCGACATGACCCGCGCATCACCGTGAACGAACTGGACCGAGAGTCCCTCTTTCTTAGCTCGCTCTTTAGCAATGGCAATCATCCGCTGCGAATAATCCAGACCAGTGACCTGATAGCCTCGCCGGGCCAGTTCAATGGCATGGCGGCCAACACCACAGCCGACATCGAGAATTTTGGCTGATGGTTCTAATTGAAATAGCTCCACTATAAAGTCCACTTCCTGGATTGTTCCTTTAATGAACGGCAGATCCAGGTATTTTTCACCTAGTTTATCAAATAGCTCTTGATACCAATTCGGTGTTATTTCATACATAAATGTTATTTCGCAGTTCCATAGCTTCAGTGAATTACTTTCCAGATGAAATTTTGGATAAGCATGACTCCAGTTATTTTTAGCAGTGATGCTTAAATCAGCATGCGTTGTTCATGTTGGAGCAGCCATTGTTTGCGCCATAATCCAGCACCATATCCAACCAATTTGCCATCGGCGCCGATGACGCGGTGGCAAGGGATAATGATCGCAATCGGATTTTGACCATTGGCCCGACCAACAGCTCGAACCGCTCGTGGCTCACCGATGCGATGGGCAATATCCCCATAGCTGGCAGTAGTTCCAAAGGGGATTTCCAGCAGTTTTTTCCAAACCGATTTTTGAAAGGCGGTGCCTTGGGGGGCTAAGGGCAGCTCAAAATTCTTTCGTAATCCCTGAAAATAGTCGCACAGTTGCGCAATGCATCCTTGCAGCAGTGGCGGCTGTTGGCTGGACGGTTCTCCCTCGTTATCAACGAATTGAACGCTTACGATTGCCGCATCGTCGCAAGCAATTTTTAGCCAGCCAATCGGAGAATGATAAAATGCATTTTTCAAGTGAATAGAAGGAGCTGGCGGTTTATCAACTATCATCATTTTTTATTCCTTTGAAGATTCATTCGGGAGGCTTGCCAATTTCAGTTGCAATTCATTCATCCGCTGAAGCACTTTATCGAAATCGAGTAATGGTCCTTCGAGCTCGCGCTGCTTATCCCAGCGACTGCTGAACGCAAAGGCCGTAGTTAAGGATTCACGGGCCGCGCGATAATCTCCAACCTCGAATCGGCATCTGGCGATCCCATAGTGGCATTCCGCTAAGTAGCTATAAGCCTGATATGGAGCTGATTCCAAGATTTCAAGGAGACGCCGAAAATACGTTTCCGATTCTGAGTAGCGATTTAGTTTATCAAGAATCTTGGCCGTCAGATAGATCCAGGTCGGATCGTCGTGAAAACGGCTTTCGAGAGAGAGTGCGGTTTCAAGCGCTTCCTTGTAGCGATCTTCGAAATAGTAAATTTCGATGAGTGCAAACACAGCTTCTGTCGCACTAAAGCGACCTTTTTCGATTGCTACTTTTAAATATTCAATCCCCTTTTCCCGCTCATCCTTCATCAATTTGAGAAAGGTTAATACTTTGGCTTTTGCGCTTTTCCAATAGTAATATAAGCCCAAGCCATAATAAACGTCCCAGAGTTCTGGGTTCATCTCATGGGCTTTCATCATATTAGATACACCGCGGACACCATCACGAAACGCGCCAAACCATTGTCCCTTGCGAATTCGATTCAATCCGCGAAAGCCATACGCGGCGCCCGCAACAAAATAAGCATTCGGATCATTGGGATATTTTTTGAGCGCAAGATCGCTTTTTTGTATAGCTAAAGATAAAAGGCTATCAAATTGCTGATCGAACAAGTTCACGCGATAATTGAGCATAAGAATATGATAAACGCCCGCTTGACCAAAATAACCCAACGGGTTATCCGGATAGCGTTGAATCACCTTTCGACACATCTCAATCGCTGCCTCATAATTTTTATGATAAACCAATTCGATTGCTTCATCTACCATGCTCTCTACACCAGCGAATTTGATAGAGTTTTGAGCATGAGAACGGCTCATAATGGATAGGTGCAGTGCATAGATGAAGATCAGGGCAGCAATGTTCTGATTGGTCCATTTTCGATTTGTATAGAGCCACCAATGAGTCATAAGCACTATTTTGAAAATGATTCAAAAATGATCACCAAGTGGGATAATACCACAAGGGATCACTCATGGGTTAAAGCCATTTAAGTGTAAGCAATAGCGCCCCGAAATTAATGATAAAAGCACCGCCAACGACGATGATTAGGGCCGTTGCGATCACTTTATCAATCAAATTTTCTGGCCTTAGTTCTCGGTAGCCCAACAAGCTTGCTGATAGATATCCAGCGATGAATCCACCCAGATGGGAGAGGTTATCGACTTGAGGGACCAAAAAGCCATAGATGAATAAAACAATTGCCCAGGTTAAAATCTGGGGATAGACAAATTGTCGGAATAAACCGCCCCGCGCGCGGCCATAATAGATTAACGCGGCCAGCAATCCGAAAATAGCTCCCGAGGCACCAATCGTTAATTGTGTGCCCCGAAGTGTAGTCAGTGCAAAACCAGCAATCCCCGAAACAAGAAAAATGATAATCAATCGGGGAATACCGAAGAACTCTTCCACCATTGGGCCTATTTGTCGCACCCAGAGCATGTTAAAGATGATGTGGAGAATACTGCCGTGAAGAAAAATGGCAGTAACCAAGGTCCAATAACGGCCGAAATGGATCGGATAGCTGCCAGTGGCTCCCATGATGAGAATGCTTTTCTGGCTTGGTTCCAGAAACGAGAGGATATTTCGTGCATGGAATATCCCTCTCACATCGATGAGCAGGCTGAGGATATAGAGAGCAGTACAAAAGTAAATCACCGTTGTGGTGAAATCGAGATTGCCTCGAAAAAGCCTATGCATCCCGGCCAAGGCACCGATTCTTCCCGGGTTCTTCAAACCGCAATGAATGCACTCCGGAGCATCACCGCTGATCAATCTCCCGCAGCTAGGACAAATAATGGCCTTTTTAACTTGTCCCATGACTCAAATCCTAATTTAATTCCGGCTCAATTCGGATAGTTTGTAAACGACAAACGCCCCATGCTCTGGATCGTAATTGACGATCGCCAGTCGATCATCCTCATAGCTCCATTCACTCACTGGCGGTAGATTAGAGGCATACACTATTTGATCAATTTTCTTAGTAACTACCACCCGGTGAAATGCAAGGCGCGAAACCTCAAGTGTCCACAAAAGCTTCGCCACCAGCCAGGAACCGATCATGAACAGAAAAAACTTATGCTTTTTATCTCTCATTCTCATGAGCTAAATTAAGCCCTTTGCTAGTCCAACATTATCCAATTATACAAAATATTTGGTTAACAATCAACCTTTTTATTTGAATTGCTTATAGTCACGCGATTTTATAGTGCGGAGATTTCTGTAAGGTGGGATCGAACCTTCTTCCACGAGACTGATAAATCATCTGCGCATTTGATTTGTCATCGAATATCGGGATTGGATGCTATTAAAATAACAGGTCTTAAAAGACCCCCACAAATGAGAAGGCGATCAATTCAAAATGTTGATGTCATGCCGTCTGACGGTTGGCAGATAGCCATCTATCGAAGTGCTATTTTTCGGAATGAACGAGACCCTTGCATCCAAAGAAGTTAATTTGGTAGAACTACAGTTTATGAATTTTGCAGATGCCTCACAATCAAAAATCGGGAGATCATCTCCTTGATCTCCAAAAAAAGTCGGCGATCTTGCTTATGAATTAGTCTTCAAGAATCATCATTGTAGCGAGTAGAATCATGGCTGATAGTTCAAAAAAAAAGCCGCCGGTCTTTTTCAGACCCAGCGGCATCTATATTATGAGGTCCACCATGAAACACGTGATGAAGATAACAAATAAATTTGAACATGTCAAGAGAAATTTTTAAAATTTTATGCATCAAAGCCAGAGACTATTCGAGTAAAAAAATGTTTGCTTCTTGGCTAAAGCGCGGTAGGCATTGCTTATTAAATATTCGATTGAAATGAGTGGTCAAATTTAAATCTCGAAAATGATCCATCAGATCTGGCAGATGGCGGTCACTCACGCAGCTAAAGAAAAGGGGAGGTAATCGATATCGACAGTTTGGGCCGCATTGATCAGATGGGCAATAATGCTGCAAAAAATTTCGCACAAAAACCAGATAAAACACCATTGGTCAGCCAGCCAATGGGCTCGGTAAACGTCGGTGTGTATCATCTTTTTTACAACTAAACCGCAATCTTCCAGTGCATCACTTGGCACTGTCGCTGATGAGGTTTTTCCGACCTCTCGATCACCAGGAATGCTCCGATGTTGATCCGCATTCTCTTGAACCAAGCGGATATTTTCATTCGAGCAAAATTTTTGCTTGTTTGATAAGAAAAAAGTTATTACCTTGAATTTAGCAATTCAATGCGAAAAAATATCCATCTGCTCTTCTTAACTACCCATTAAATCAAAAAGTGAGGTGCAATCATGAGCAAAATGAACCTTTGCATCACAGTTTTAGCTCTAATATCATTAGCCCCCTGGGCTGTATTTGGCTGGGGAATTGCCACACATGTTTATTTCGGAGATCATCTCGGCAAAGGGCCTGGCTTTTGGAACTATCAAGAGATGTACGGCGCGACGGTGCCCGACCTGTACAAGAGCGTTTTTGGCACCCCCTATTACGATTATCTGGAGTCGGAGACTCATATTCAGTTTGACAAAGTGGTGCGCAAAGCTTTCGGTTCGACGTTGAACTCGTTCGCCCTTGGTTTTGCCAGCCACAACGATGTCTGGGGAGCGGACTTCACCAGTCATCACGCTGGGCGCACCACGCCAGGTATTGGTTATATTTCTGCTCAAGTTGAAACTCTCAAAATTGTATTTCAAGATTCGATCGAACAGGTGCTGGTTAAAAGCAATATTGACCCAGAACAAGCAAAAACGATTGCCGTTGAATTTGCCCCTTCAGTGGCCCATATAGCTTCTGAACTGGCAGTTGATATTTTGATCAAGCGAAACGAGGATGGCAATATTGGCCGAAAGATGTTGTTAGCGGCGCAGCTCAGATCATCAGCGATCCCTGGACTCCTGGTTGCCGCTTACGCAGAAGATTTTGCGCGCGAGTTTGATCTCAACGTGGTCACCGCCTCGGGCATTCTATTATCTGCAGAACAAGCACATCGAACCCTGATGACCACCTACGCCGGAATTTTGCTTCAATCGGAAGCCGAGATCGTTCACCAACTCGCGAGCTACCTCTCAAATCTTGCCGAGTTGTATTTGAAAATCACTAAAGGATTGGACGTCTCGATCCCATCCGCAACGGCGGTTAGGCTGCTAAAATTGACCCTAAACCATGTGGAACGGAGTTACGCTGCCGAGATCGCTGCTACTTTAGCTTATCTGAAGGCCGAGATGCCGAAACATCCGAACACGGGCCAGGAACTGGCAGTCGAACAGATGCCCCATATCCAAGCCGAGAGAGACAATGCATCGCTGCCAGAACGATTTTCGTTAGAGCAGAATTGGCCCAATCCCTTCAATCCGACTACCCAGATTCGATACGCATTGCCAACGCCCAGTTCGGTGAAGCTTCTGGTCTTTAACACCATCGGTCAAATCGTTGCTACGCTGATCGATACCTATCAGGACGCAGGCGTATACCAGATCACCTGGGATGCATCGGGAATGCCTGGCGGAGTGTACATTTATCGACTGGAAACCGATTCTTATCGCGTTTCGCGAAAAATGGTTTTTCAGAAGTAAGTGAAGGACCAAAGATTCCCTCGCAATTGACCAGATGGCTCAACGCGATCGAATCCGCTTTTTCGAGTCACTCTCCTGCAAATCGCGGATTTTCCACTTGCATTTAAAGTTTATCCGCATTATCTTTGACCTGTTTTCTAAAAAAAGTAAGTGGAGGCTATGATTTGAAGTTTTTTAAGAGTTCTCCTTGCTATGGTGAAATCCCAGGCAATAGGATCTGGGTCGCAATAAAGCTGGAAAATTGCGCGCAAAACATGTTGACAACCAGGACGGCAACATGAGAGAGATAGAATTATTGCAGAAAAAGATCGATGAGTTGACCAGTTTGATAGATGTGGCAGCAATTATCAGCTCGACATTGGATTTAGAGGAGCTAATGAACTTGGTGATGGAAAAAGCGCAGGCGGTGATGAACGCAGAGGCCAGTTCGGTGATGTTGCTCAACGAGGAAACTGGTGAGTTAGAATGTGAAATCGCCTTGGGTCAGGTTCATGAGGAAGTTAAAAATCAGATCCATTTAAAATTGGGGCAGGGGATTGCGGGCTGGGTGGCGCAACATGGTGAAGCGATCATTGTACCAGACGTGGATCGCGATAGCCGATTTTTTTCAGATGTCGACAATTCAACGGGTTTTAAGACCCGCTCGATCCTCGCAGCCCCATTAAAGATTAAAGATCGAGTCATCGGTGTTGCCGAGGTGATCAATCGTCGCGACGCCCAGCCCTTTACTGAAGACAATTTGGCGCTGTTTACCACCTTTTGCCGCCAGGTTGCGCTTGCCATCGAAAACGCTCGGATGCACCGCTACATGCTGGAGCAACAACGGCTGCAACAGCAATTGGAATCCGCTCATCGCATCCAACAAAGCTTTATGCCCCAAAGCTATCCCCATGCCATTGGTGACAAGTTTCTTCTTTATGCTAAAAATATCCCAGCTGCCTCTGTGGGGGGCGACCTGTTCGATTTCATCCCCATTGATGAACACCATTTAGGGTTGGTGATTGGGGATGTCTCAGGAAAAGGGATCCCGGCCGCCCTCTACATGGCGCGGTTGATCAGCGATCTGCGTTACTATAGTCTCATCGTGCCGCAGCCAGTTGAATTATTAAGCAAGATCAATACAATTTTGGTGGAACGCAGCCATCAGGGGATGTTCGTCAGTCTGATCTTCATGTTGTTGAACAGGCAGAATGGGGAACTGATGATCAGCAATGCTGGCCATTTGCCGCCGCTGTGGCATCGCAATTGTTATCAGCGCTGTGTTACCATCAACGGCTCGACTGGCGTCCCGCTCGGAATTCTCGCCAATGCTGAATTTCAGCAGGAGCAGATTCGATTGCAGCCTGGGGATCATATTTTGCTATATACCGACGGTGTGACTGAAGCACGAAATGCACGAGGAAAAATGTTTTCGTCCCGGCGTTTGGAAGAGATTCTGAATCATCCGTGGCAAACTCCCAAACAACTCATCGAAACCGTGATTAGCCAGGTGAAAAGACATTGTCGTAGCACGCAACCGCATGATGATATTACGCTATTGGCGATCAAATGGCAATGATCAAAAAAGATCATGGGCAGCAAACTGCGAGATGATCAAACAGATGAACATTCTAAAAAATATGAAATGATAGTAGCTGTCAATCGGGGCGAGAGTTTGAATTGGATTTCCCAGCGTCAAAATTTGGAGAAAATTAGATGGATTGGTGATGAACGAACGAATGATCTGACCTGCATAGTGATATGCGTGGTGTCGAGTTCTATGTCATCACAAGATGATCAGGCAACAGCATAAAGGGTTCACAGCAATGGGACAAAACATCGAGATCAAAATTCCTTCGGATCCAAAATTTTTGAAGATCATCCGCGCTGCAATCGGTCATATCTGCGAAAGCATGGGGTTCAGTTCGGAGGAGGGCAACAATATCACCCTTGCCGTGGATGAGGCATGCAGCAACATCATTAAGCATGCTTATGGTGGAGCAACAGATCAGGTGATTGAGATGATCTGTTTACTGCATGGGGATAGGGTGGAAATTTTGTTAAAAGATGTCGGAAAGACCGTCAGCGCAGAAGCAATCAAATCGCGGCAATTGGATGATATTCGGCCTGGCGGGTTGGGCGTGCATTTGATCAGAAGCGTAATGGATATTGTGAAATACGAGCATCAACCAGGTGGGGGAAATTTACTGCAGTTGGTGAAATTTCTTCAGCGAAAAGAATAGGAGCGAAATTGGAAATAAATATTGAACGGGGTCGAAATTACGCGGTGATCCATGTGAGCGGGGATATTGACCTGTATACCTCGCCGCAGTTGCGCCAGGAGATGCTAAAATTGGCTACGAAAAAGAATATGGCAATTCTGGTGAATTTTCGGGATGTTACTTATATGGATAGCTCTGGCGTTGCCACATTGGTGGAGACTTTGCAATTGACAAAGAGAAATGGAGGAAAATTGCGGCTGTTTCATCTGGCACAGCCGATTAAAGATCTATTCGAGCTAAGTCGGCTCGATCGGGTATTTGATGTATATGAAACCGAGCAGCAGGCGCGCGAGGGCATTTCGTGATTTAGACTCCATGAGCTGAGGGAAGTGCAGCACGATCGATATTAGCACGACGATTTCAATGATTCAAAAGGAAACAAATCCCGAATGAAGCTTGTTCGACAAACCCTGGGTTCTCTGGGAAGAACTTTTATTGGTTATTTGGTTCATATTTCGCGGCTGGTCGCACTCACCAAAAAGGCGCTATTCTGGACCTTTGTCGCCCCATGGAAAGGGCGCGGTGGCATTCGCTGGAAAAGCACCATCCACCAAATGGTATTGATCGGTTTCAATTCGATCCCTATCGTTGCCACGATCTGTTTTTTTGTCGGACTAATTATGGCGATGCAGGCGGCCTATCAATTGGAGCGATTCGGCGCCTCAATTTATGTGGCTGATCTGGTTGGTGTAGCGATGACGCGAGAATTAGGACCTCTGTTAACTGCGATCATCATCGCGGGACGGAGCGGTTCGGCGATCGCTGCTGAGATCGGTACGATGAAAGTCAATGAGGAAATCGATGCCCTGCAGACCATGGGGTTAAATCCAGTTCGTTTTTTAGTCGTTCCCAGGTTGCTGGCGCTACTGATCGTTTTGCCATGTCTCACCATCATCGCCAATCTGGTTGGCATTCTCGGTGGCTTTTTTTTGGCGATATTCAATTTGAATATCTCATTCATCCGCTATTTTCATCAGACGGCTGACGCGCTGGTGATGAAAGATCTCATTACTGGGCTCATTAAGACAATATTCTTTGCAATGATTATTGCTCAGGTCGGGGCATATCAGGGATTTATTGTGGAAGGTGGCGCTGAGGGGGTCGGAAAATCGACAACTGCTTCTGTGGTAGCTTCGATATTCTTAATCATCGTGGCTGATCTTATCATGACAATGATTTTTTATTCGACGCTATGACACATGGGAAAAAGGGGACGAGGATCCGAAAACGATTTTCTTTTAATTTTCGTCTGCAACCACAATGGGTTTTCATACGCCCAAAGATAAGAATTCATCTGAAACAACTGTGAGTCAGATAGAAACAACCAATGAAGCCGACACCGATCATCAAAATTGAAAATTTAGAGACCCATTACGGCACCCGAAAGGTGCTGGATGGCATCAATTTGGAAATTATGCCGGGCGAGACCATGGCCATTTTGGGCCGATCTGGTTGTGGGAAAAGCACGCTTTTGCGGCATCTAATTGGTTTATCGCGGCCCAGTGCTGGGAAAATCTATATCAAAGGGCAGGACCTGACTTCGCTATCGGAAGAGGAGTGGCTGCCAATTCGTCGCAAGATCGGGATGCTCTTCCAGGGGGCTGCGCTATTTAACTCCATGACGGTGGGGGATAACGTGGCGCTGCCGCTCCGCGAGCATACTGCGCTGGAAGAATCCACCATTAAAATCATGACCCGGATGAAACTAGATCAGGTAGGACTGGCTGGTTTCGAGGACTTCATGCCAGCGCAGTTGTCTGGCGGGATGAAGAAGCGGGCTGCTTTGGCTCGCGCCATCGCGATGGACCCTGACATTTTGTTCTGTGATGAGCCTTCAGCAGGGTTGGACCCGATCGTGGCGGTCGGAATTGATCATCTCATCTTAAAATTGAAAAAAGCGTTCCGCATGACCATTGTGGTGGTTACCCACGAATTGGCCTCAGTGTTTCTCATCGCCGATCGCGTGGCCCTGCTGGATGCCGGTCGCATCATCGCCCTGGGTACTGTAAAAGAGTTGAAACAATCCAGCAATCCTAAGGTTCAACAGTTCTTCAATCGAATTCCTGATCCTGAAAATATCGATCGGGAAAGCTATTTGAATTCTCTCATTGAATAATGGTGAAAAATGGATTATCGTTCCAATGAAATAAAAGCTGGTTGTCTGGTGGTCGTTGGCATTGTATTGCTGGTCATCTTTCTCATTTTGATCTCTGGCCTGGACTTGTTCAAGCACAAACATATTTATTACGCTCGCTTCAAATACACCAGTGGGGTTGACGTCGGGTCACTGGTTCGCTACGGCGGGATGGAAGTTGGTCGTGTGAAGAAAGTTTCGATTGCTCCAGAGGACAATACTTTGATCCAATTTGAGCTTGAGGTCGGAGCAGATGTGCCAGTAAAAACAAACTCCCAGGCGTTCATTACTTCGATTGGGATTATGGGGGAGGAATATATCGAGATCAGCACAGGTACACCAGAAGCACCACGCTTGCCACCTAACAGTTTACTCCTCTGCAAAGATGTCACCCCGCTGATGATGCTGACCGACAGTTTCGATCAATTGAGTGAAAAACTATCAGTGACGATCGAACATTTAAATCAAATTTTAGGGAAGGAAAATCAAACCCAGATTCAGCAACTGCTGGTCAATTTGAATCGGTTGTTGGAGGATAACCAAAGGGCAATTGCCGCGCTCATGACCAATTCTTCAAACGTCGTTGCCAATCTAAGCCATCTGAGCGCTCAACTGGATACCATACTCGTTGAGAACCAAGACAGCATTGCGCGGTCCATTCATCAGCTTGAAGCAGCTTTAGGTCAGTCTCAACAACTTATGCTCACCTTGCAACAGACCCTCGCCAATGCGGATCAGTTGCTAACCATGCAATCGAGCAACTATAGCCAAATTATGGAAAATTTGCAGCGGACAACCCAGAACTTGAATGAATTTTCTCGGTCGATCAAAGAACGACCCTGGAGCTTAATCAGAAAATCCGCGCCGCCAGAGCGCAAACTGGGCAAGGAATGAGCAGGGGGGGCTGGTAGTAACCAATGAGGCGATTAATAGGTGCATTACGATCTGATAAAAGGGTGATTGGGGCTTTAGTGGTGAGCTGAAATGCAAAGCGCTATTCAGAGATAAGGAGCAAACTATGAAAATCCGTAGCACATTATGCGTAATGTTGCTTGCGTTGCTGTTAGTGCGATGCGGGGGAAGAATACCTGATATGCATTATTATCTCATCGACTTTCCGATAACCCAAGCTTCGGGAAATCAATCCCCTTTTCATAATATTACACTGGGTGTGATGCGTTTTGACGCTGCACCTTTGTATCAGGAAGAAAGACTCGTTTATCGCGATTCGCCTTATGAGGGGAAATATTATCACTATCATCGCTGGGTGAGCCAGCCAGCGCAGATGATTACTGACAAAACAATCGAACAGTTGCGCGCTGCGAATTTATTTGCGCTGGTCGTTCCTTTTCCAAAATATTCTCGGATCGATTATCTATTGCAGGGGACGATCCGAGCGCTGGAAGAATGGGACGAAGGCGATCAATGGTACGCCCGCGTGCAAATCGAATTTGAAGTGACAGATCGAAAAAGTCAACAGTTATCCTGGCATACAGTGATTGAACAAAAAGTGCCGGTGCAGAAAAAAACGGCCGCTGAAATCGTTCAAGGGATAAATTTGGGGGTTGAGCGCTGCCTGGTGGAGTTGGTGAAGCAATTGAATGCTCATTTTTTAAAATAAAAAGTTACAATGATAAAAAAACTGCTTGACAAAGAAGAATTTTTTTTGTATTATTACGCCAAATTGTGGAAGGGCTTCCACTAATTTGGAGCTGAAAATGAGCGTCACAATTTATGATGTGGCAAAAAAAGCGGGCGTCGGAATCGGAACCGTGTCCCGAGTTATCAACAACAGCCCTCAAATTGCTCCAAGCACACGTGCCAAGGTCCTGCAAGTGATTAGCGAACTCAAGTATCAGCCCTCCGCTATGGCGCGCAGCTTAGCCCGCAAAAGATCCAACATCATCGCGTGTGTCGTACCTCGATTTACTGGCTATTTCTACTACGAAGTGCTGAATGGTGTCCAGCATGTCCTCAGCCAATTCGGCTATGATCTCATTCTTTATAACATTGATAAACTCGAAAAAAAAGAGGAGATTCTCAAGCGAACCCTTCGAGAACGGAAGGTCGATGGGGTATTGGTGATCTCCATCTCGGTTTCAGACAAATTGGCATCCAAATTCATTGAATCGAAATTGCCTGTGGTTTTGGTGGATAGCTATCACGATCGGTTGGATTACATCACCGTTGAGAACAAGCAAGGTGCATTTCTGGCCACCGAGCATTTGATTCGGCTTGGGCACCGAAGGATCGGCATGATTGATGGTTGCCTGATTAGCACGCCAGCGAAGCAACGCTTAGCGGGATTCAAGGCGGCGCTGAAGCAATATCAAATTGTCCAAGATGACGCGCTCATTGTCTCGGTCAATTCCAATGGTGATTCCGAGATCCTTTATAACGACGGTTTCAATAAATTAGCAGGCTACTGGGCGATGAATCGGTTGCTGAACCTGGGAAACAATCGTCCCAGTGCGGTGTTCATTTCCAGCGATATTCAGGCAGCTGGGGCCATTAAAGCTATTAATGAACGTGGCCTGAGGGTCCCAGATGACTTGGCAATTATCGGTTTCGATGATATCGAATTATCGGAGTATCTGGGATTGACCACAATCCATCAACCGATGTACGAAATGGGTACTCTGGCTGCCGAACGGTTGATCGCCAAAATTGATGGCAAGGTTTCTGATCATTTTCAAATGACATTTCCAACTAAGCTGGTGATCCGGGAGACCTGTGGTTCGAATCATACAATTTGAATAACCAGCCCGAGGTTGAGACTTGTTGATACGATCATCGAGTGAGGGAATAGGTTTCGATCTGAATGGCGACAAGATCTGAGATCAGATAAATCAAAAAATATTGTTTGGCAATGAGACAATCAGCTCTCAGAATTCAATCTTTAGCAATTGTGCTGTTATTGGCAGTAACTTTTATTGGTTTCTTGCATTGCGAGAGGGGCCAAAACCATGCCAATGCGCTGGCGGTCGTAGGTACAAAGGTGATCGATCGGGAGTACTTCATCCGACGTTACAAAGAGTTCAGAGAGAAAACTGGAACCCAGGATACTGGTTTGGCGCGGCGAAGCGTGCTGGATAACCTGATCGCCGAGGCAGTCCTCATCTGGGAAGCCCGGAACCGCCATTACGACACGGATCCTGTCGGTCAGCGCGAATTAGAAAGGATCAAGATCCAGCATCTATTGAACGCTTATCATAGGCAGCAGGTATCTGGTCAAATCAAGGTTTCTGAGGACGAACTCCGGCAACTGTTCATCAATCTGAACACCCGGCTTAAAGCCAGACATCTTTATGCTCCTACCAAATCCCAAGCGGACTCTCTGTATCAGTTGTTGCAGCAAGGGGCTGATTTCATCGCAATTGCTAAAACTCGCTTTAATGATCCAATTCTGAAAGAATCTGGTGGACTGGTGGGCTATTTTACTGTGGATGAGATGGATCCCGCCTTCGAAGATGCGGCGTATGCATTGAAGGTCGGTGAGATCTCCCAGCCAGTTCGAACCAATGATGGATATAGTATTATCCGTTTGGAAGATCGGATCACCAAACCATTGCTCACTGAAACCGAGTTCGCCAAACATCGCTCCAAGCTTGAAACATACTGGAAAAAAAGAAAGACCTACAAAATGACGCAGCGCCATGTGGATTCATTGCGAAAGGAACTGAATGTCTCGTTTAATGGTCCGATGGTGCGCGAGCTGCTCAAAATCATAAAAGAAACCCCTCAAACCGATCTGATGCCCGATTTCAGCCCCATGGGAGAAACCAGTTCCCACCTGAAGGAGCAAATCATTGTTTCCTCGAAGCTCGGCAAATGGTCAGTGGATGATTTGCAACGAGCAGCGGAATTCACTTCCACCAAGGAACGTAATTGGATCCGGGATGAAGAAACGCTAAAAGAATTCATCGCTGGCTTGGTGGTCCGCTCTTACATTCTGCAAGAGGCTAAAAAGCATAAATTGCATAAGACGCAGGAGTATCGGCAGCGCGTGGCGGATGATTTTGAGACGGCGCTGCTGGAGCGGATGGAACAGGTCATGTATCAGGGATTTGAGATTCCCGAGGATACCTTGAAGCATTATTATGATGAAGACCCGAGCCGGTTTGCAGAGCCGCCGCGCATTCAGTTGCAGATGATCCAGCATTCGAATCGTGAGACGATCGACCAAATTGCCCAAATGTTAAAGCGGGGAAGGCCGTTTGACGAGCTTGCGCGTCGCTATTCTGAGGATCGAAGCACGGCAGAAAAGGGAGGAGATTTGGGATATTTAGCTCCGAACGATCTGGGCGCCTGGTCAAAACAAGTGCTTGATATGGATATCGGGGAATGGATCGGCCCGCTGGAGATCAACTCCTCCTATGTTTTGCTGAAATGCGTGGACAAAATACCCCCTAAACTCAGAAGCTTTGAGCAAGCGAGGCATGAGGTCGAGAAGACAGTAAGGGCAATGTTATGGTTCAAGGTTCGACAGGAGAAAGTCGATTCGCTTCGTGCGCAGGCAAAAGTAATTTCATATCCAGCAAAATTAATGGAAATAAAGGTAAACTAGGTGAAGGCAAATTTGCTATGGAAAGAAAAAAAATTTTCAGCCTCAATTGGATTTTGCTTGCTGTACTCATCAGCTCCAACTTGCTTGGTCAAAACACCGGTAAGATCGTTGGCACAGTGAAGGACGCTGAGACTGGTGCTGCTTTACCCGGTGCGAACGTGATCTTAGAAGGGACGATGCTCGGAGCTGCCAGTGATCTGGAAGGGAGATTTGTCATCATGCGTGTGCCACCGGGGCGCTATACCTTGATCGCTAATTATATTGGCTATCAAAGGACTTCGATCCAAAATGTTCAAGTGTTAACTGACTTGACGACCACGGTGAACTTTGTGCTCAAACCAGAGGCGATCGCTGGGGAGGAAGTTGTCATTGTCGCCGAGGCGCCAGCGATCCGAAAGGATTTGACTTCGGTCGAGGCACGGGTTCAGGCCGAGGATATTAAGCGAATGCCGGTTCAGGAAGTGGGCGATCTGCTCAACATTCAGGCGGGCATCACGAGGGATGCCGGCGGAGCCATTCATATCCGTGGCGGTCGTTCTACCGAGGTCTCGTACATGGTCAACGGGATCAGCATTACCGACGATTTCTCGCGGAGCCAGGCGCTGCAAGTAGAGAATGAATCTATCCAGGAATTGCAAGTGATCAGCGGGACGTTTAATGCCGAATACGGCAATGCCATGAGCGGTGTCATCAATGTTGTCACCAAAACCGGCAGCGGAAAATTGCAGGGCAATCTTGAATTATGGAGCGGTGACTACGTCAGCAGCCGAAAGGATATTTTCTGGAACATTGATGATTACAATCCTGCGGACATTTACAATTACCAGGGGACGCTCTCTGGACCGATCATCAAAAATAAAATGTCGTTCTTTTTAACTGGTCGCCGGTGGCGCAATGAAGGATGGCTTTATGGGCCCAATGCCTATCTGCCTCAGGGGAGATCGAAGATCGTTGACGGTGATACGATTGCGGTGAGGGGCGACAGCAGTGCCGTGCCCATGAATTACAACGATCGCTGGAGCGGTCAGGCGGCGCTTGAATGGCAAATCGCTACCCCACTCAAGTTCCGAATCGATGCACTGGGCAGCTTCGAGAAAAAGCGCTACTACAACCACTTTTATAAATTGAATCCTAACGGCGATAAAGGGGATAAGGAGAAAGGGCTCAGTGTCATCCCAAAGTTCACCTATCTTCTAGGCAAGACAACCTATTTCGAACTAACCATGGCATATCGTTATAACGATCTTGTCTCCAAGCTCTATGAGCGATACGATGATCCGCGATATGTCCATCCAGATTCCCTTAACACTGGTGCCCAACAATTTGCCAAGGCTGGGACCAATATGGGCTGGTTCGAGCGCCATAGCCTCAGCCGAATTGCTAAGTGGGATCTGACCAGCCAGGTTAGCAAACGGCATCAGGTAAAATTCGGCGTTGAATTTCAATCGGATAAGGTTTATTACAACGATATCACCCTTATCCCCAAGGTCGATGAAAATGGAATTCAAGTGGAACCGTTTCAGCCGTACATCGATGATATTTCGACTTTCACCCACAACGAATTTACCAGAAGGCCGTTCAAGTTCGCTGGGTATATTCAAGATAAAATCGAATACGAAAGTCTGATTATCAATTTGGGATTACGATACGATTACTTCGATGCGAATGGAAAAATTCCCCGCGATCCTGAAGATCCCAACATTTTTAATCCGTTCAAGTTGAACAATATTTACCGAGATACCAATGGCAATGGGGTTATTGAGCTCGAGGAACGGACTGCCGATAATCAATTGACAGTAGCGGATCGGGAGAAGTACTGGTATCGCAGCAGCACACCGAAGACGCAACTTAGCCCCAGGCTTGGCGTGGCCTATCCTATCACCGAACATGGGGTCATCCATTTCTCGTTTGGGATCTTTCAACAGGTGCCGGAATATTATCGCCTCTACATCGGCGACCAGATTAAACTATCCAAATCTGCCGGGACATACGGCCCCTATGGCAATCCTGATCTCAAACCCGAGCGCAATACGATGTATGAACTTGGATTAAAACAACAGATCGCGGAAAATCTCGTGATCGATGTCACTGGCTTCTATCGGGATATTCGGAACTGGATCTCAACCAGTCCTGTGAAGCCAACCATCCTGAGCGGTGTGAATTACGTGATTTATAACAATCGCGATTTTGCCAATGTCCGAGGCATTACATTCTCGCTGGATAAGAAGTTCAGCGATAATTATGCTTTCACAGTGGACTACACATTCCAGATCGTCGAGGGTACCAACTCGAATCCAGAAGAGGAGTTCTACTCGCAGCAGGGAGGTGCTGAGCCCACTAAGTTTTTGACGCCATTGGATTGGGATCAGCGGCATACTCTGAATGCCAATTTGTTCGTCGGTGGTAATACCTGGGGCGCCAGCTTCATTTCGCGGTTCAATACGGGTCAGCCTTATACTCCAGTTTCAGTAACTGCCACGCGAACTGGCCAAAGCATCCTGGCCGGCTTGCCCGATAATAGTCGCAACAAGCCGAATATCTTTACAGTGGACTTCAATATTTATAAGAACGTCCGTTTCCGAAATTTAAATTTTCAATTATTCATGAAGATCTTCAATTTGTTTGATGCGGAGAATCCGATTGTGGTCTATGGAGATACTGGGCGGCCGGATTATACCTTATTGTTGTTGTCCCAGGCCGCGCAGGCAGACCCAACCTGGTTCGATAATCCGTCGTTCTATTCCGAACCCCGTCGAGTACAAGTTGGCACACGAATTAGTTTTTAACCCATAAGAATAGGTAGCATGGTATGAATACAGTCAAAGATTCTCATTCAATAGCCGCTAAGGTTTTCAGACTCTTTCTTTTCGCGTTCATTTTGCTCCTTTCAGGAATTGCAGAAGCGCAAATCATCAATCATGTCCCATCGGATAACCGTGCGGACCCCAACTTCCGCAGGCGGTCGAATCTGGATGGGAACAACGTTCGGGTTACAGTTCATAATTTTGGTGTGAACGGCAACGAGGGCAGTGAGCCGGGACAGTGGGGGTTCGAATGGCCGAAAAACACCAATCGGACCTATATTTGGTTTGTATCGATTTGGTTGGGCGGCGAAGTCTATAATGAGCTTGGCGAAAAGATCAGCATCGCCGAAGTATCGACTTCGCGAAGCAGCCCAGCCGGGGAGCCTTGGAGCTTGCAGCCAGTGCCTGGGTTCCTTAATCCCGATCATCCCAAAAAGGAGATCGCCCGCAGCGATGATCCGACATCGTGGCCTCGGGCTGCTGATGGTGGCTGGCGTGACAAGCGCGATGATCCAGTTGACCCCGGCTGGATCGGCTCTTGGAACGGCTTTTTCGGGAAAAACATCTTTAATGCCGACTTGGAGCTATTCTATCGCTGCTCTGATGATCTCTATCGCCGCTATAATTATTATCCTGACGATACCGATAAGACACGAGGCGGCCTCGGCTTGCTCATGGATGTTCGAGCCATGGCGTGGACCCAGATTCTCATCAATGATGTGACCTTTTTTATTAACGACATCAAGAACGATGGCACCAAACGGGTTGGTAAGACCGTGTTTAGCATTTGGGTAGCAGATCTGGTGGGTGGTGATTCCAACGATGATGAGCCGTACGTTGACCTCCAGACCAATATCGCCTTCATTACCGATCATGATCGCGTCGGTACCGATCCCTGGGCTGGGGCGCTGGTCGGTCTCGGATCGATCAAATTTATTGAGACGCCAGGTAATCAGTTCGATGGTATCGACAACGATGGAGACGCGGATCTGCACCCGCAATTGTTAGCTGAGATCTCTGGAAATGCAAATGAACGGATTCCCATATTCACGGCAAACGACTTCGGCCCGAAGCGGCTCAAGCCAGGTGATAAGATCGTGCTGATCGATTCGCTCACGTTCGAGCGCCGCGTGATAGAATATCCTGCTGGAGGGGGGACGGTCAAGAGCCTTGGTCGCCTTATCAATTTGCCACCCGAAGGGATTACAGTGGAGGAGGACACCTTATTTAATTCCATCGATGATGATCTCGATGGCTTGATCGATGAAATGGTAAGTTTGCATCTCCAGCGCTTTGACGATATTACGCAGACGGTCAAGCCGGTTCGGTACATCAATTACCTGTCGTTTGCTATTGGCGATACTATTAAACGCGGATTTGTTGTGCCGGGAAAGCTGGCAGAGCAAAACTATGCCAATGTCGCCCCCATGATCGACGAGTCTCGCGATGACGGTTTCGATAACGATCGCGATTGGAATATCTTTCAGGACGATGTAGGGATGGATGGGGCCGAGGAGACGGGCGATCCTGGGGAGGGAGATGGTCGTCCGACGAGTGGCTTTGGCACGGATCGGCCTGGGGAGCCGAATATTGACAAAACGGATGTGAGCGAGACCGATTTGATAGGAATCACCGGTGCGCTGCAATATCCGGCCTTTAGCATCAATTTCTCGACCATCAAAGACGAGGCGCTGATGTTCCGCTACATGAGGCCGGGATATTTCAGCTTGCCGCGTCGGACTGGTGAGTACGATTTAAATGTCTCCTCTGGCTGGTTCCCGTTGAATCCAGGCGAGCGACAGCGCATGGCTGTAGCTGTGGCCATGGCGGGGGATGGCGTCACAAAAATGGACGATATCGAGAGTGCGATTCGAAAGCAACGTCAGGCGCAGATTGCTTATGAAGCCGATTATCGTTTTGCTCAGGCTCCGCTTCAGGTGACGGTAACCGCTGTTCCCGGGGATCGCAAAGTGACGCTTTATTGGGACGATGCGGCCGAGCACTCGGTCGATAATTTCATCAAGCGGCTGGATCTGCCTAACGCTGCTGAGATGGCGCGGGATTTTGAGGGCTATCGGATCTATCGCTCCACCGATGCCGCAATGCGAGATCCATTAGTGATCACCGATGGCCAGGGCGCAGCCATTATTCGCAAGCCGATTGCTCAGTTTGATTTGAAAGATGGACGCAAAGGTTACCATCCGATCGATATTTTCGGGGTCAAGTTTTGGCTGGGCAATGACACTGGTCTCCAGCACACCTATGTCGATTCTGGCTTGATCAATGGGCAGCGCTATTTCTATGCAGTGACCGCCTACGACTATGGCTATCCCGAGGCGGAGATCGCACCGACCGAGACCCCAATTCGCATTGATGTGGATGAACAGGGCAATATTGTGACCGGTACGAATGTTGTGGTTGTTCGGCCTCGCGCACCTGTCGCCGGCTACTTGCCGTCTGAGGTGGAATCGTTCGACCATGTCAGCGGAACGTCCACTGGACAGATTTTCTTCAAAATCATTGATCCGCGTTGGGTGAAAAATGGTCACGAGTACCAATTAACTTTTGAAGACACCTTGATTGTGGGCAAGGTGCTAGATGTATTGACCACCAAAAACTTTACGTTGACCAATCTCACGACCAACACAGTTTTGATCAATAAGAGCACCCATCTGGAATCGGATTTTGAACAGCCGATCATCGATGGCTTCCGACTGTCGTTCCAAAATGAAGAACGGGTTAAGGTCGATCCTGAAAGATCGCGCTGGAGCAAAAAAGGCATTTACGAATTTCAATTTAGCCCAGTTCAATTTCTCACCATCAAAGGCATCCAGAACCCAATGGATTACCAGGTGATTTTCGGAGAGGTTGGCATGTCGGTTTCGAAGGATACTTCGATCAGCTTTGTGAAGTTGCCGTCGAAGCCGGTGAATTTCAAAATCATCAATTTGTCCAAAGGCGGCGAGCCGGTGCAATTCGCCTTCGCAGAGGTGCATGGCAATGACGGCAAATTTTCGATCGATCCCAAAAATGCCAATCTCACCGATGTCATCATGTTTTTGGAGCCGAATCGGCTGGGAAAACTGGTCTATACTTGGCAACTCATTTTGAATTTGCAGCCTCGCGATGGTCGTAACCCAGAAGCTGGCGATACGCTGAACCTTTATCTACGTAAGCCGTTCCTCTCCAGCGATGTCTATCGGTTCAGGATGCGGAGCGAATCGTTATCGAAAGAGTTGGCAAAAGATCAGCTCACCCGCATCCGAGTCGTACCAAACCCCTACATTGCGGCCGAATCTTGGGAGCCATTTAACACCTATTCCAGAGGTCGCGGGCCGCGAGAAATTCATTTTATCAATCTCCCGCCACAATGCACCATTCGAATTTTCAACGTCTCTGGGGAATTGATTGCCAAGCTGGAGCACGATAGCGGGAGAAGCAATGCGGCAGAAATCAATGGTCTGGAGCGTTTGACCGATGGAACCGATACTGGGTTGAATAATGGCACGGCCATCTGGAATTTACTCAGCAAGGACAATCTTGAGATCTCCTATGGCATTTATATCTATCATGTTTCTGCGCCCGGCATTGGTGAGAAGACCGGTACTTTCGCTATCATAAAATGAAATCAGATGCATCCTATTGCCGTTCCATTGGACTTTGATCTGCTGAATGGGCAATTGGAGGACAAGCAATAATCATTTTTAAGAAAAAAATGATCAGCAAAAAATTCAATCGCGCATAAATAATTCATGAGTGCAGAACTATGAGAACAATAATGAAAATTCAGATGCCAGAAGCCCGTCGAATTCTATTTTTGGGCATTATGATACTGCTAATTGCTATGGCTGGATACGGGCAGGAAGTGAAGAAAGTGGGGACCGCCTCTGCCGCATTTTTAAAGATCCCAGTTGGTGCTCGTGGGGCAGCCATGGGTAGCGCTTTTGTCGCATCGGCCGATGATCCAAGCTCGCTCTATTGGAACCCTGGGGGCCTCTCCCGAAATGAAAATCGTGCTCTCATCGTGGATCACTCGCCCTGGCTGCCAGGATTGAGTTATAATTTCTTCGGCGTCGTGGTCCCGATTCAAGGGGCTGGCACTTTGGGCATCAGTGTGGCAGCTTTATCCACTCAGGAGATGGATGTGACCACCCCAGCCAATCCAATGGGCACAGGAGAAAAATTCGATGCCTCATCGATTGCTGTCGGATTTTCTTTTGCTCGGAGTTTGACGGATCGATTTTCAATCGGGGGAACTGTGAAATATATTACCGAGCGGATTTTCAATTGCAAGGCCACAGGATTTGCAGTTGATGTGGGGACGCTGTATGATACTCCGCTGAATGGCCTGCGGCTGGGAGTGAGTGTATCGAACTTCGGCACCAAGATGCGCATCGACGGCGAGGATTTAAATGTGCGGGTCGATATTGCGCCTGAGCAATTGGGAAATAACCAGAGCGTGGTTGGCCGTCTGAAAACGGAGCGCTTCGACCTCCCATTGGTCATGCGCTTAGGCCTCTCGTATGATGCTTGGAAGACGGAGAATTTGCGGCTCACCGTCGCGGCCGATGGTGTCAATCCGAGCGATAACGCCCAGAGCATAAATCTCGGCGCCGAGATCGCCTTTTTAAACGAACGATTGGTGCTTCGGAGCGGTTATAGTGAACTGTTTCTTGAGGACAATGAAAAGGGTTTGACCTTCGGGGCAGGCGTTAAGACCAATATCGCCAGCAACGTGAAGTTCATTGCCGGATATGCTTTTCAAAGCTTCGTTCACTTGAATAATGCCAATCGAGTCACGTTGACTTTGCTGTTTTAAAGATTGCAGTTGAATTCATTATTTTTTACTGTGTAATTCACCTATCATTTCATCTAAATTGGAGGTCGTATTATGCATCAAAAAATTACAAGGCTATTTATGTTAGGGCTGATTGCCCTCGGGTTGATGTTTGGCTCGGGTGCGATCGCACAAACTGTCAAGGTCACCTTGCAGTTCAATTCCTCGACCGTGCTGGATACGCTCGGCGAGAACGGTTTTGTTGAAGTCCGTGGCGCCTTGAACAATTGGACCACTGGTCCAGTGTTGCCCGGCGGCAAAGTGATCAACTGGGACAAGTCCTCGGATCTGGACATGGTGAATGTCGGTGGTGATTATTGGACGGTCACTTTTGAGATGTATCCCGATGATACCTTGCGGTATAAGTTCTGGACCGGGCATACGCCAGATATCGGCACTTATCCAAATGGCGGCTGGGAAGGACCGTTCGACAACACCATTGCCGACACGCGAATTTTGATCACCAGCAAAAACGATACGATTGTGCCGGTGCAATACTATAATCCTGATATCGGATTGGGTCCACAGCCACAGTACAAAATGCCCTTCGTTCCCAAGCCCGATAGTGTGGCGATCTATTTTCGAGTGAACATGGGCGGTGAGATGGAGGCAGAGCGCTTCGATCCGACCAAAAATGGTCCAGTGGGTCTCCGCGGCGATCCTGGCGCGTCGGCTGGCGTTTTGGATTGGGGCAGCACCAAGGTTTTGCTTAAATGGGAAGAGAAGAGCGTTTATAATGGTTCATTCTGGTCTGGCGTAGCATATTTCCCAAAAACTGGGGTCACTCCTGGAGCAACGCAGGAATTCAAATTCTACGCTGAGAACACCAAGGATTTTAGTTGGGAAGACGGGGCCAATCATAAGTTCACTTATCCTGTTGGTCTGAAAGATACCACGATCCATTGGACCTGGTTCAGCGGCAAGAGGGTTAAGGGTGTCCAACCCATTGAAAGCATCATCACTTGGCGGTTGAGCACAGAGGCCCTGGAAGCGCTTGGCTTGTTCGACCGAGGTGTTGGTGATAAGGTTGTAGTGCGAGGACCTCGCGGCTGGGGTATGGATCAAGCAATTGAGCTGTACTATCAGCCGCTGCTTCAAGAGTGGACATCTGCCAACGAGGTGTTCAAACTTCCTCCAGGAACTGAAATCTATTACAAATATTTTATCGTCTGGGATCCCTCTCGGGTCGATCCTGCCAGCCCCAATTATATCCCAAATATCACCTTGGACAACGGCTGGGAAGAGCCAGCGATTACTGGCGGCGGCAACAGAACCCATGTGTTCCAGAATGCACCGCTACAAAATCCTGTTGGGGATTTTGGATTTGAACGCCAGTTCTTCAATAGCGTGCCAGCTAACGGGGTGTTCAATCATGATCTCACTGTGACTTGGAATGTGGATATGCGCAATGCAGCCAATCCAGACTCCAATCAGGCGAATGCCAGTAATCTATTCCGGCCGGGCGTTGATAGCGTGTTTGTCCAGTGGGATGGCGAATTGCTTGCGGTCACTCAAGGGCAAAATATGTGGGGCGGGAGATTTCTCCAACTCACAGATCCCGATGGTGATATGATCTATTCTGGCTCGTACACCATTAAAGTTTCACCCAAATTCCCCCACGGTTGGTATCAGCTTGGCTACAAGATCGCTTATTCCACAGCCGAGCCGGGAGTTTATGTGGTCAATACTGGCGGTGGTGTAGAACTGGGCCGACGATATATGCAGTACATCCATCCTGATAAGGTCCTTGAAGGCACACCTTGGCCTGTTACCGTATGGCCGACCAGCTACAATCTGCCCGTGGTGCCGTGGCGCGACACGCATCTGTTTGTCGAATTCCCACCACCAGATCTCACCAAGCCATCGGCAGTAAGCAATCGACCAACCGAAAAACCGCTGGAGTTCGCTTTGGAACAAAACTATCCGAACCCGTTTAACCCCAGCACGACCATCAATTTCACCATGGCGAAGGGCGCCCATGTCACCATTAAAATCTATAACCTGGCAGGCCAGGAAGTGGCCACACTGATCGATGCCTTCCAGCCTCAGGGACATCATTTTGTTCGCTGGACTGGCAAAGATGCCTTTGGAAAAGATGTGGGCTCTGGCATGTATCTGGTGAAAATGGTCACCGAAAACTTCAACCAGGTGAATAAGATCATGTTGGTTCGATGAGCTCAGATATTAAAAAATGTCTAGCTTGATAACAAAAGGGCGTAAGCTGCTTTGGGGCTTATGCCCTTTTGTGCTAAGATAAACAGAATGAAGGTGATTGATCGTTATCGTTTTCAACAAAAAAGATGTTACTCTGACCAGCAGCAAATTTGGAGGAATCTGTTCTATTCAATATTTGCAACAGCAAATAAAATTTCATTCATTTCTGCCAACTGTCTGATTCATTTATAGCGATAGTGGATGTTTCATGCAACATTTCTCAATTGGCTCATTTCAGCGGCTGTCGAAAAGTTACAAGCCAAGGCCGATCGGGCCATAACAGCGCAAAGAAATTGAATGGTCTTGCCATGGCTGCAGACATTATCGAACTATATTCAATCTAAATCAAAAAATCCGATCATTCCACGCGCGTTTAAATCCTGATCTTCTATGAAAAAAAAATTCTCTAAAAATCTTCGAAAAGAAGGACATAAAAAACCTCACTCATCGATGGTGGTTACTGATCCCAATAGCCGGCTTTTATTTACTGCCATTATGCTATTGATCCCAATACTCACATTTCTAATCTTAGAGTTTGGTTTAAGAGTCGTAAGTTATGGGCACAACGCCGATCTGTTCATTCCCGCCTCTGGAGACTATTCGAAATATTTTAAAGTAAATCCAAATGTCGCGCGCCGTTTTTTTGCCAAGCAAAAAAATGTTCCCACTCCTCCCAACGATTTGTTCCTGATAAATAAACCAGAAAACGGCTTTCGAATTTTCGTGATGGGGGGCTCAACGGCTGCCGGATATCCGTTCGGAAACAATTTGATGTTTTCCAGAATTCTTCATCAGCGGCTCTCCGACGCTTTTCCTGAGAAGCATATTGAAGTGATCAACACGGCTATGGCGGCCATCAATTCCTTTGCAGTGTTAGACTTCATGGATGAAATTTTAGAAAAAAAGCCGGATGCGATTTTGATTTATGCGGGGCATAATGAATTCTATGGCGCATTGGGTGTGGGATCGACCGAAACGTTGGGTAGATTTCGGCCACTGATTAGAATCTATTTAAAACTAAAACGCTTGAAGACAGTTCAATTATTGAGAAGCGCTATCTGGCAGGTGAGGAACGGGATTTCTAGCATATCAAAAAAAGAGAATGCAATCAATCCTTCGGCGACGCTGATGGAGCGACTTGTTGCAGAACAAACGATACCGTATCAGAGCGCCCTCTATGAAGCGGGAAAAAAGCAGTACCGGGAAAACCTTCGCGACATCTTGAAAAAAGCGAAACAGGCAAAAGTGCCAGTGCTGATCAGCGAATTGGTCAGCAATATTCGGGATCAACGGCCCTTTGTCTCAGTAGCTGCGAAAAATTTTCCTGCTGCGGATCAGGTCTATCAGGAGGCCAAAGCACTGGAAGAGCAAGGGCGCTTTGAAGAGGCAAAATTGAAATATTATTTGGCAAAAGATCTGGACGCGCTGCGCTTTCGTGCGCCAGAAGAGTTCAATGACATTATTCGCCAAGTTGCCCAGGAATTCGAGGCCGTGGTGGTTCCAATGAAATCTTATTTCGAAGCCGCTTCGCCTCAGGGAATTATGGGAAACAACTTATTCCTGGAACATCTTCATCCGAATATCGATGGCTATTTTCGAATGGCCGATGCTTTTTTCGAGACAATGCGTCAACATCGGATGATTGCTCCTTATTGGCTGGATTATAAAATTTCGCCAGCTTCTTATTACCGCCAGAACTGGGGGCTGACGGCGCTGGATAGCCTGTACGGCAATCTTCGGATCAAAATATTGCAGGCCGGTTGGCCCTTCAAACCAAAATCGGCTCTCAGTTATGAGATGCTGGATTATGTGCCAACTTCAAAAGCGGAGTCGCTCGCAGTAAAAGTCTGGTCGAGAGGCGATTATTCTTTGGAGCACGCTCATGTGGATCTGGCTATGTCTTATGAAACAGCCGGTAGATACGACCTGGCATATGCGGAGTACCGAGCATTGATCTGCCTGACGCCGTTGAACCTTTCCCCTTACTTGAAAGCTGCGGAGATGCTGATCAATGGGGCAAATTTTCGATCGGCTCTCATCTTGCTGAGAAAATCGTTGACGTTAGGAGAAACTTTTTTTGCCAATAAATGGATCGGTCAAATCTT
This sequence comes from candidate division KSB1 bacterium, assembly GCA_034506395.1. Lineage (NCBI taxonomy): Bacteria > Pseudomonadati > Candidatus Zhuqueibacterota bacterium. The sequence goes on from JAPDPQ010000002.1 coordinate 268,995, forward strand.
AGTGAATTTCAATGAGATTGACCAGGCGCTCCATTATTTGGAAAAGGCATTTCAAGAAAATTCCAGCGATCCGCAACTGCTTTACACCTTGAGCGGGGTTTACGCATTGAAGGGTCGATACCAACAGTCAAAGAAATTGTTGAATGAATTGTATCAAATTGCCCCAGATTTCAAGGATCCTTACAATCTCAAAGAACAATTAGATCGCGTGATGAAAAAGTGATTGATCGTTAGGAAAAGCGCACATGAAAAATAGGATACGTTGGCTTGTGGTATATGTCAGCATTTTTGCCTCGACTGGAGGAATTGCTGGTATTCAAAGCAGCATTGAAAGGCAGATCAAATCGGATCAATTTGCCTTTATTAAAGGCGCCGATATTTCCTTTATTCCTCAGATTGAGGATAATGGGGGCGTTTACAAAGAGGGAGGCATGCCCAAAGACCCGATCGGAATTTTTGGGGATCATGGCATTAATTACAGCAGACTGAGGTTATGGCACTCTCCGAATGAAAATTACAATAATCTTGAAAAGATCCTTTACATGGCCAGCCGAATCAAAACGCAAGGGCTGAAACTCCTGATCGATTTTCATTACTCCGATACCTGGGCAGATCCTGGGCATCAGCGCAAGCCCAAGGCTTGGGAGAATCTTTCTTTTGCAGCTTTGAAGGATAGCATTTATCAATACACCCGAAAAGTGATCCAAATTTTAGCACTGCACGGGGTGCCTCCAGATATGGTTCAGCTTGGGAATGAAATTAATGCTGGGATGCTGTGGAACGATGGTCGCGTTGGTGGCAATTTTGATACGAATTGGCCAAATTTCGCATCGCTTTTGAAAGAGGCAATCCGCGGTGTCCGCGAAAGCGGTGCCTGGGGCGATTCTATCAAAATCATGATCCATATTGCCAATGCTGCAAATAACAGCACCTGTCGCTGGTTCTTCGACAATCTCGTCGCCAATGGAGTGAATTTCGATGTTATCGGACTTTCTTTCTATCCATGGTGGCACGGCACATTAGGTCAGGTGAAAAGCAATTTGAACGATCTGGCAAGTCGCTATAAAAAGGATATTATCATCGCTGAATACGCCTATCCCTGGACGTTGCAATGGTTCGATAATCAAAATAACATCGTGGGAAGCCAAAGCCAACTCCATGCTGGCTATCCCGCCTCAGTGGAAGGTCAGGCTTTGTTTATCCGCGATTTGATGAATATCGTTCGGCAAACGAAAGATGGGAGAGGGAAGGGCTTGTTCTATTGGGCGCCTGAATATATTTCGACACCGACATTTCCATCCAATTGGGAGAATAATGCGCTGTTCGATTTTTATGGCAATGTGTTGAAGTCGATGGATGTCTTTCTGGAAGAGCCAGATACGTTAGCCCCGATCAATGTAACGATGATCGTGAATACCGCAACGCATTGGGATACGCTCATGCCCCATCATTTTGTACAACTTCGGGGCGAAGTTCAGGGCATCTCATATTTGAATTTGCCTGATGGAAAAAAAGTTGCCTGGGATGCCAGCTCCGATCTGATCATGCAAAATATGGGCGGGGACTATTGGCAGGTGAGTTTTCAGATGTACCCGGGCGATAAGCTTGCCTATAAAATTTGGACTGGCTACACCCGCAGCAAAGCGACTTACCTACGACTCGGCTGGGAAGGGCCGATCATCCCATATCCCGGCGCGAGCGAGAACACCCGCATTTTCCAAGCTGGTTCCCATGATACGGTCTTGGCTGTACAATACTACAATTCATCCAGCGAGAGCCGGTTGCAGTATTGGTCTCCTCTCGTTGCCAAACACGATTCGATTCTGCTTTACTTCAGAGTCAATATGGCCGGCGCAATGAAAGCTGGCCGTTTTGACCCAATGATCCATGGGCCAGTGGGAGTGAGGGGCGATCCAGGAACCTCGGCCGGCGCTTTGAGTTGGGATAGCACCAAAATTGTTTTGCAGCGCGAACCTTACAGCATTTCAAATGGGGCGTTTTGGTCGGGTGCCTGCTACGTCCCACGCTCGGCGGTTCAGCCTGGTCAAACTTTGATGTACAAATTTTACATCGAAAACGATCCGTTCAATGGCTGGGAGGCAAACGTGCCGAACAGAGAATTCGTTTACACAGCAACGCTGATCGAGCAAAAACAAGATACCACATTGCATTGGGTCTATTTCGACGAGCTCGATCCTCTGACAAGAGCAGAAACGATTCATCGAGATATTCCGAAGCGCTTTATTTTGCACCAGAACTATCCCAATCCATTCAATTCCATGACCATGATTGCCTATAGTCTGCCAATCGCAAGCGACGTGGCGCTGCAAATTTATGATATAAACGGAAAGCTGATCTGCACGCTCGTCCAGTTGCGGCAGCATGCTGGGAATTATCAGGTCACCTGGGATGGAACAGATCAGAATGGGCGATCAGTTGTCGCTGGTGTATATTTTTGTCGCCTGATCGCGGCTGGAAAAATCGAGGTGATGAAATTAGCATTAGTCAAATAGGGAGAAACGATGGCAAGGAACGAAGGCGTCATTTTCGTAATTTTGATCGTGATGATTTTCTTGTTCAATAGCGGTTGGAACGATGTCACTGCTCAAGCTCGGCAGCAGCTCAATTTCAATCCTAACTGGTCCTTTTATCGGGGCGATTTGCCCACGGAGGAGGTGATCAAAATCTCATTTCAGGATGATGATTGGGAGCAGGTCCATTTGCCTCATGCGCCAAGGATCACTCCGCTGCGCCACCCTTGGCCAATCCCAGATAACCATGGGATAAATTGGTACCGAAAAAAGTTTAAGCTTCCGCCTCAATATTCCAACAAAAAAATTTTCCTATCCTTCGAAGGGGCGGATCAGACCGCAGAAGTATGGCTTAACGGCACAAAATTGATCCGACACACTGGCTCTTTTACCCCGTTTCTCGTCGATATGACGGAGCATTTGAGATTTGGCGATGCTGAAAATCTAATTTGCGTCAGGGTGGATAATCATCGGGACCCGGACATTCCGACCTATGGCAACTGGATCAGCTATGGCGGGCTATATCGCGATGTCCATCTGATCATCACCGATCGGCTTCACATTACCGACCCCATTTATGCCAATCAGATTGCTGGCGGCGGCATTTTTGTGACCTATCCTTCGATTACCGATTCAATGGCAGAGGTGCGAATTCAAACCCATATTTTGAATGAACACCCATCGCGAAAAACATGCCGGCTTCGATCCGTGATTCAAGATTCGAACAACCAAAATTTTGGAGTGGCCGAAACCACGCATCGATTCAATGGGAAAGAGGATCGTACCTTTGTTCAGGTTATTAAAATTAAGCATCCAAGGCTGTGGCATCCGGATCATCCTTATCTCTACACCCTCGTCTCCGAAGTTTATGATGGAGGCAAACGGGTCGATCGTCAAACGACCCGCATCGGCATTCGGCGCATCGATTTTAGCCCAACGGCTGGCTTTTCAATCAATGGAGAGCGATTGGTTTTCATGGGCACCAATCGGGTCCAAGATTATCCCTATGTGGCCTGGGCGTTTCCCAACTCTGCCCAACGTCGGGATGCTATTCATCTGAAAGAGGCGGGATTTCAATATGTGCGGCTATCGCACAATTTGCAGGACCCCTCGTTTCTCGATGCTTGCGATGAACTCGGCTTGCTGGTGATGGCCTGCATTCCCGGTTTTCAGTTCATCGGCGGACAAAGATTCCGGGAGCACTCGTTTCAGGACATGCGCGATTTGATCCGACGCGATCGCAATCATCCTTCGGTGATTTTATGGGAGCTATCGCTCAATGAGACCGAGTTCGATTCCAGCTTTGCCCGAAGGGCGGTGGAGATCGGACATGAGGAGTTCCCCGGGGACCAATGCTTCGTCTCGGGGTGGAAGCACGATGATATTTACGATGTGTTCATCCGTGCCACGCAGCATGGGGCCAGAGCTTATTCGGGAAACAAACCCCTGGTGATCAGCGAATATGGCCATTGGGACTATGGCGAGGGCAATAGCACCAGCGATGTGGATCGGATGGATGGCGAACTCGCCATGCTGGTCCAGGCGCGAAATCACCAGGAATCGCTCAATGCCAATCGTGCGCTCCCGTTCCTCTGCGGCGATGGGCTATGGGTGGGTATCGATTTCCAGACCTATCCCTCGGGCGTGATCGATTATTTTCGGCTGCCCAAGTTTTCTTATTATTTCTACCAGAGCCAGCGCAATCCGCGTTTGAAGGTCGAGGGGATTGATTCCGGTCCCATGGTTTTCATCGCCAATTATTGGACCGAAAATTCGCCGCGAGATGTGACCGTGTTCAGCAATTGCGATAGCGTGCAACTGCTGCTGAACGGCGAACGGATCGCCACTCAAACGCCAGATCAAAATTCCATTTCGGATCACCTGCTCCATCCGCCATTTACATTCAAAGAAATCCCGTGGCAGCCGGGCGAATTGCAAGTGATCGGTTTTCTGGCTGGGAAGCCAATGGCCCAGCATACCCGGCGAACGCCAGAGGCGCCAAAATCGATAGATCTAAAATTTGAAATTTGCCATCAGCCCAAGGCTGATGGTGAAGACATGTTCTTTGTTTATGCGCATGTGGTCGATCAAAATGGGACAACAGTCCCCACTTTTTCCGATTGGATCGAGTTTGAAGTTGCCGGGGCAGCTCGATTGGTCAGTCCGAATCGGGTTCAGGCAGAAGCGGGCGTAGCCGCAGCGTTGATTCGGGTAGGGGAACAACCCGGGCAGATCATCGTGCGCGCACGTCATCCGAATTTGATTGGCGCAGAGAAAACGATTCTTTCTCAATGAGAGCATAGGATTCTGTTGTTTGTAAGAACCAAATCTGTTGGCTTCATCATTCCGTGGGGCGAAATCTTATTTATTCCAACGGATTGAAACAACCCAACGGATGAAAATTTTTTAATAGGCTGCTGCAAAATTGAAATTTTCGTGTCATCCCGAACGGATCCGTCCGCCGACTGGCAATTGGCGTCAACTTAAGAGTACGAAGTCATTCTGAGCGACCGCAGGGAGCGAAGAATCTCTTAATTTAACGAAATTGGGTGGGTTTATTGAAGAGATTCTTCGTCTCCGTTAATTGGCGGATCCTCAGAATGACAGCGTCTCACCATGTATTCGCTTAAGTTGACGCCTATGGCCGACTGGGGGACGGAGGAGTGAGGAATCTTTATTTGTCACGAAATCAATTAATCAACCAGATTCCTCACCGCCAAATGGCGGTTCGGAATGACGGGTTTTCGGATTTGGCAGATGTCTGTATTAATTCAAAGGCTAAATCAAATATAGACGTTCAATCTTAAAGGAGTCGGAGGAATGAAGCCAAAATTGATGAAGCTTGTTTTGATTCTACCCCTGCTTTTTCTCTCCTTGAAAACAAGCCAGGCTCGACAGGTCATCAACTTCAACCGCGATTGGAAGTTCAGCAAAGGCAATCCCCCCAATGCCCAATTTGCCGAGTTTGATGATGCTAACTGGCAGAAAATTCACCTGCCGCATGATTGGGCCATATACGGCCCGGTGGATTCGCTGGGCGATGGGGAGACCGGCAAGCTGCCCTGGCGCGGAGAAGCCTGGTATCGAAAAAAGTTCCGGCTGAATCCAGCCGATGCTGGCAAGCGCGTTTATTTTCTATTTGATGGCATCATGGCCCAGCCGAAAATTTACGTCAACGGACAACTGGCCGGGCAATGGGATTATGGCTACAATTCCTTTTATCTGGATGTATCCGATCTGGTCGACTTCAAAGGGGAAAACGTCATTGCGGTTTATGTGGACACGCGAAAGCATGGCAGTCGCTGGTATCCCGGGGCGGGCATCTATCGCAAAATCCAGATGATCATAGTTGATCCAGTGCATGTGGGCATCTGGGGCACCTGGGTCAGCACGCCAGATGTTCGAGAGACATGGGCAGATGTCCGAGTGGTGACCACGGTCAATAATTTTGGCCAACAGGATCGAAACGTGACGATCGAGACGGCGATCCTGAATCCGACAGGAAAGGCTCTCAGCACACGGGTGGAGAATAAAAGCATCGCTGCTGGCCGAAGTGAAGAGTTTGAACAATGGTTCACGCTGATTCGGCCGCGGCGCTGGGATATCCAGACCCCAGTTTTGTATGCTGCGAAAACCATCGTGATGCGGGATAATCAAATTTGCGATTCTACGATCACCCATTTTGGGATTCGGACGTTCAAGTTCACGGCTGATGACGGCTTTCATCTGAACGGCCGGCGCGTCCAATTGAAGGGCGTCAATCTGCATCACGATCATGGACCGTTGGGCGCGGCGTTTTATCCCCGAGCGATGGAACGGCAATTGGAGATCATGCGCGAGATGGGCTGCAATGCCATCCGTACCAGCCATAATGTCTGCGCACCAGAATTACTTGAACTGTGCGATCGCATGGGATTTTTGGTGTTCAATGAGGCGTTCGATAAATATGATGAGAAAGCCGATATTTTGCCAGAGACCGATTTTTATGAGTTCGGAGAGCGCAATATTCGAAATTTTGTCCTTCGGGATCGCAATCATCCCTCAGTGATCATCTGGAGCGTGGGCAACGAGATGCGCGATGTCCAGCCCAATATCAATGGTGGCTTGCGGAAATTGCAGGCCATGGTCAGCTATGTCCGAAAGTACGACCCCACGCGCCCGGTGACCATGGCGTGCGACATGCCGAACACGGTTCATCTGCGCCATTTCGATTATTACGATGTCCATAGCTGGAATTACGGCCGGCGCTATCTACCAGCGCGGAATGCCGATCCGAGCAAGCCGGTGATCATCAGCGAGTCTGGGTCAACCGTCAGCACCCGAGGTTTTTATGAACTGCCGCTGCCAATCCACAAAACTGATTTCACGGATTCCAGACAGGTCAGCTCGTATGACCTGAATGCGCCCTGGTGGGCGGATCTACCGGACGACAATTTCATGTGGCAGGAACAAGATCGCTATATTTGCGGCGAATTTGTGTGGACGGGGTTCGATTACCTGGGTGAGCCGACGCCATACGATGATTGGCGGGCAAGGGAGGGTAAGATCACTCAGTTACAGGTTTCGCGCAATTCTTATTTCGGCATTGTCGATCTCTGTGGCATTCCAAAAGACCGCTATTATTTGTACCGCAGCTACTGGGCACCAGAGAAGCCAACAGTTCATATTTTGCCGCATTGGAACTGGGAGGGAAGCGAGGGAAAGGCGATCCCAGTATTTGTCTACACCAATGGCGATGCTGCCGAACTGTTCTTGAATGGCAAATCGTTGGGGATGAAGATGAAAAATCCCAGATCCGATGTGGCCGCGGAACGCTATCGGTTGATATGGCAGCGAGTGATTTATGAACCGGGCGAGTTAAAGGCTGTGGCATACAAAGAGGGTCAGAAGATTGGCGAGGCGGTCGTACGAACCGCTGGAAAGCCGGCCTATTTAAAATTAACTCCAGATCGCTCGGCCATTGCAGCAAGCGGGGATGATTTATGTTATCTCCTGGTTGAAGCCTACGATCAAAATCAGATTCTTTGTCCCAAAGCAGATAATTTGGTCCGCTTTGTCGTCGAAGGACCGGCGACCATCGCTGGGGTGGGCAACGGCAATCCGCAATCGCTGGAACCGTTCGTGGCCGATCGATGTCGGTTGTTCAATGGCAAAGCCATGCTGATCATTCGCACGGAAAAGGATAAAAAGGGAAAAATTAGAATCAGCGCCATTAGCGATGGCCTGAAGCAAGCCAAAGCCGATCTTTTATCTCAATGAGTTCGACTGATGCCCTTGCGAAGAGTTTGCGCTTTCGCAAGGGCAGATAAAGCTGATTCCATCGCTCCGAGCGATGGAATCAGTCTCTCAAAAAAAAGACTAAAAAGGAACAATAATGAAATTTATCTTCAAGATTATTTCAATTATTGCGTTCATTGTGATCCTTGATTGTCTCAACCATATAACTATCGCACAAGTGGTAAAATCAAACTCCCCAGAATCTCAAGTGTTTTATCACATCTTTCTCCGTAGCTTCTACGATAGCAATGGCGATGGACATGGGGACCTCAAAGGGCTGGAAGAAAAATTAGATTATCTCCAGGAACTGGGCATCACTTCGGTTTTGATCACTCCGCTCTATCATTCCGATTTTTATCACAACTATTTCCCAATTGATTTTGAGGAGATCGATCCAGAGTTCGGCACCAAAGAGGATTATTTCGGCCTGCTAAAGGAAATGCATCGCCGCGGAATGAAATTAATCATGGATATGGAGATCCATTATGTGACCGAAGATCATCTGTGGTATAAAGATTCTTATCAGAATCCCGCCTCGCCATATAGCAACCATATCCTTTACAATGACGCCAATAATACCGATCCAGAATCGATCATCTATAACCTCACTGAGCTGAAGTCCTATGATGGAAAAATCATTAAGGTCGCAACAACGAACTTGTATCATGACAGCGTGCGGAATTATCACTATCAGTTATTCAAATATTGGGTCGATCCCAATCGCGATGGCAATTTTGAAGACGGCATCGACGGTTTTCGGATCGATCATATTATGGACGATCTGGATTGGAAGGGCAAATTGACTGGTCTATTGTCCAATTTTTGGAAGCCGTTATTTGCAGAATTGCGGGCGATCAATCCGGACATCATCATCATCGGAGAGCAAGCGGAATGGGGCTATGGGGGAGAATATTTCGCCAAAGCGGATTTGGATGCCGTGTTCGCTTTTCCGCTCAGCCAGGCGATCCGTAAATTTAATTCGAAAAAGGTTCAACAGCAATGGTTGAAAACCTTTCAGATCACGCCGATGGGCAAGCATCAATTCATCTTCATTGAGAATCATGATATGCCTCGCATCGCTTCAGTTCTGGATCGCAATTTGTCCAAATTAAAAGTATGTGCCGCATTGAATCTGCTGTTGAAAGGGGTGCCGATCATTTATTACGGGCAGGAGATCGGGATGACTGGAGCGAACAGCCTGGGACAATTTGGCTCGACCGATGGCAATGACATCCCAGTACGGGAAGCGTTTGAATGGTATCGAACGGTTGATGGCCCAGGCATGGCACTCTGGTACAAAAGTACTGGCCCCTGGTGGGATCAATCGGAATTGAAGGATAATGACGGCATTTCCTTGGAGGAGCAGCAATCAGATCCGACTTCGCTCTGGAGTTGCTATCGGCAGTTGATCCGTTTGCGGCGCGGCAACAGCGCGCTCCAAACTGGAAGCCTAGAATTCTTGGAGGATCAAAATGACGATGTTTTATCCTTCCTGCGCTGGGATGAGGCCCAGGCAATTTTGGTGCTGATGAATTTGAGTGATAAAAGTGATTCTGTCAGCCTCGATTTGTCCCAATTTCCGATGAAGATAGATCTGGCAGAAGCAACAGAGCTGTTACAAGCTTCTCCTCAAAAAACTTTGCAGATTGATCCACAAAAAATTCGGGTGTCGTTGGATAAATTCGAAATCCAGGTATGGCAGATCAAATAGCTTGGTTCCGAATCGTCCCCAACGGATTGATGAAACCAACGGATGAGGAAATTCAAGCATTCGCTTTAAAAATCTCCTGCGGAACCAGTATACTTTGCTTGCTTTGCTCCGTCATAAAAGTGGCAAGGGATGCGATAATCATGAAAAATCCGCTGGCTTCCTCTATCAGTTGGGCAAATAGCGATATCAAAAAGTAAGGGTAAGGCTCATGAAAAAAATATCAAATCTGTGTCTTATTATGGCATTAATCATTTTGAATTGCACCTCTCCGAAAAAAGCGACAATTCCAGTCGTTCCCTCCTGGGCGAAACAAGCCATTTGGTACCAGATATTCCCAGAGCGCTTCTGGAATGGTGACAAAAACAATGATCCAAAAATAACCGATCTGGCCGGCGGCTGGCCCCATTTTCAGCCAGAACAGTGGCAAATTCATCCCTGGACCTCGGACTGGTACCAATTGCAGCCGTGGGAGAAAGCGTATCAGAAGGATTTTTACTGGTGCGCTGGCCTGCGCCGCTATGGTGGCGATTTGCAGGGCGTGCTTGATCGGCTAGATTATCTTCAAGAGTTGGGAATTAACGCCATTTATTTTAATCCGCTGTTCGAGTCGCCGTCGTTGCACAAATATGATGCAACGATGTATCATCACATCGACAATAATTTCGGTCCTGATCCTGAAATGGACCGCCAAATTTGGGTGCACGAACATCCAGCAGATCCTTCCACCTGGCAATGGACCACGGCGGATAGTTTATTTTTGAAGCTCATCCAGCAGTGCCACGAGCGCGGCATCAAAGTCATCTTGGACGGCGTGTTCAATCATGTGGGACTGACATTTTGGGCGTTTCAGGACGTGATGAAAAATCAGCAAGCGTCGCGCTACAAAGATTGGTTTACCATCAAATGCTGGGATGATCCGAACACGCCAGAGAATGAGTTCGATTACGAAGGCTGGTATGGGGTGAAAGATCTGCCGGAGTTCCGGGAAGATCAGAATGGATTGGTGACTGGGCCGCGGGAGCACATTCATGCTATTGTGAAGCGCTGGATGGATCCCAATGGCGATGGTGATCCCTCGGATGGCATCGATGGCTGGCGTTTGGATGTGGCTGAAAAAGTGAGTATCGCATTCTGGCGAGATTTTCGGGACTGGGTGAAGTCCATCAACCCTGAGGCGTATATTACAGGAGAAATTTGGTGGGAAGATTGGGGGAAAAACAAGATGATGAACGCCAAATCTTGGCTTCAGGGAGATGCTTTTGATGGGGTGATGAACTATCGGGTGGCTCAGGCGATCAAACAGTTTATTATCGATCAGAAACACCAGATTTCAGCGCGGGCGTTTCTGGATTCATTGCAGACCATCTTTTCGGATTACGGATGGGATCACAGTCTGGTCTGTCAGAACCTGATAGACAGCCATGATGTGGATCGTTTGGCTTCTCAGATTGTAAATCCTGATCGATGGTACGATCATTGGGCAGCACCGAAGGATAATCCTAATTATGATGTGCGCAAGCCGAATCAGTCAGAATGGGCGAAATTGCGGTTGGTCGTGGTGATCCAAATGACGTTGCCAGGCGCGCCGATGATCTATTATGGCGATGAAGCCGGCATGTGGGGAGGGGATGATCCAGATTGCCGCAAGCCTATGGTTTGGCCCGAGCTGAATTATGAAGACGAAGTTAGCCATCCATTTGGCAAGCCTCGGCCAGCGGATAAGGTTTTGTTCGATCGGGAGCTGTTCGATTTCTACAGGTCAATCATTAAAATCAGAAAAGATCATCCAGCGTTAATGGTAGGGAGCTTTAGAGGTGTCCTGATTGATAATGACCGTTCTCTTTTTTGTTTTGAGCGGAATTATCTCAATGCCTCAGCATTGATCGTGATTAACAATTCTGATCGTGCCCAAACGCTAACCTTAAATGTGGATAGCCGATATTGGATTGATGCGCTGACCGCAAATTCATTTATGGCCGTCGACGGAAAAATCGAGCTGAAAATCGATCGCTTCTCGGGAATAATCCTTTTGCCAGGCATCGAGACACGTTTGGCGAATTAGTTCTTGTTGCAAAAATCGAGATCGAATGAAATGATGTCATTCCTGCGAATGCAGGAATCTCTTTTTTAACTGATGCTTAAGTCAACTAAAAAGTGAGATGCCTGCATGCGCAGGCATGACAATTTATCATGTTTTGATAATTTTCCAACAAGAACTAATTAGCTTCTATCACAAAAAGCGGGAGTTAAAGAAACGATGTTATTCTTGTCCGCTGACTCTCGGACGGCATGATAATGTAGGTTTTTTCAACGTTATGCAACATAACTGCTGAAATGGAGGTGACTGCAGCTTAAAGATATGCTCCATTCTCGCTCACCGATGTAACAGAGAAACATGAACCCATCAAGAGGAGGCGCGGTATGAACAAATCGTTGATACCAGCGACCTTGATCGTATTGCTGGGGATGATTGCCAGGTCGCTTGCTCAGGATCATTTATTGATCACAGAGATCGCCAATCGGCCCAATTCGCCGCTGAACGGGGAATTCGTAGAGATCTACAATGGCACTGGGGTTACGGTGGATCTATCGAAATATTACCTGACCGATTGTCCTAATAAGGGCGACAATGACTACGTGAATATTGTTGATAAAAGCTATACCCCCGCATCCTATGATTTCTTGGCAAAATTTCCAGATGGTTCTAAAATTGAACATGGCCAGTTCATTGTCGTGGCCGTGAAAGGGAAAGATTTTCATCAGCTTTATGGGATCGAGCCAGATTTTGAATTGATCCCACAGTCGGATACCGTTCCCGATATGGTTGCGCCCGGGAATAACTACATCGCCAGCAATACTGGTTTCACTGATGCCAGTGAGGTTATGGTGCTGTTCTATTGGGATGGGATTTCCGATCTGGTAAAGGATGTGGATTATCTGGTGTGGGGCGATACCGATGAGGCGGTGGATAAAACTGGGGTAAAAAAAGATGGCCCTGATCCTGATACCAATCCTTCCGAATATTTGCCCGATACCCCCTTCGCCAATCAAATCTTGCTCAAATCGCTGAACTCAAGTCGCTTGCATCGAGATGGCAAATCTTTGCAGCGAAAACCTATCGCTGAGGTGGGAGAAAAATTTATCGGAGGTAACGGCATTACTGGGCACGACGAGACCAGCGAAAATTTAGCGATCGCTTTTATTGAGGCTGATCCCACGCCCCGCTCGGCCATTGGCAATAGAGCTAAAGTAACTTTTCTTGCCAATACGGCTACTGTGCCGGATACCATCGGACCGAATTCTGTGGTTCAAATTCGCGGTGTCGGGGGACCCTTGACCTGGAATAGTGCTTCACCAATTTTCATGCAAAATATCGGAGGGGATTATTGGAAGGCAACTGTGGAGTTCAAGCAAGGGGAGTCGGTCCAGTTCAAATTCTTCACCAATTCCCATGACACCGTTTTCCCCGGAGTGGAATGGGAAGATCAGGGCTGGGAGGGCGATCTCGCCACAAGCACCGGCAACCGATTATTAGTGGTTGGATCATCTGACACCACACTTCCGCTGCAATTCATCAATGGCTGGAAGCATAAGGCAGGACAATATGAAAGGCCTTATACGACTAATGACTCCACCTTTGTGGTTTGGATTCGAGTGAATTGCCAAGGTTGGGAGGACTTTGATCCATCCAGCCAGCAGATCGGAGTACGGGGATCTAATAATATCGATTGGGGACCAACCGGCGAACTTTCTTGGAACAAGACTTATTTGTTGAACCAGGAATCGGACCATGTTAATAAGGATAGCCAGCAATATCCTGGTCACTATTTTTACAGCGGACCAGTTCATGTCCCCCAAAAATATGCAGGTGCTGGGATCGAGTTCAAAGTAGTGGTCCATAATGCTGGCGCTCCATTGGATGAGGATTGGAGCAAACTGGCCTATAATCCGAGTTTGCAGAATAAGGTAGCGCTGTCGGGCGTGGATACCACCGTTTGCTGGTTCTGGTTCGATAACAAACGACCTCAGACGAAAATCCATCGCGATGTGGTGATTGTTGCATTCATGGCGGATCTCAAGAATGCCATCGAGAAAAAAGGATTTGCTTTTGGGGATACCTTGGTGGTTCGCAGTGGATTTTATGGCACAGCTACGGAGATTCGTTCCAAGATGATGATGCGACAGGGGTCGACGACTTGCTATTCGGCGATTGATACGATCATAACTACCGTCGGTGCCCATCTTGCTTATCAATACTATAAAATCAAAAATGGGGAGGAGTACCCAGAGATCTATTACAACTTCCTGTATACTGGAGGAAAAGCTGGAGAGGCAGAGAAGAGGATTGTGGAGAAGATCGTCGGGAACGCCATTCAGATTGAAGACATATTGGATAGCAAGGTCGAGATGCATCGCATGCCGCTGTTCCGCAACACCTCGTTGCTGGCTCGAGATGTATTGGTGTCCTATTTGTGCGATGTGCGACCAGCGATCTACCAGCTTAAAGCTGGCACAGTTTTGAAGGATATGCAGGGAACTGTTGATATATTCGATCCCGATCAAGTGTTGCAATTGGGAGTAGCGATGAATGGCCCTGCAACTGGTGCTTGGGAAACTTGGGGTGTTGGTTTGATGAACAACTTAGCTCATCAGATGTTCGATGACGGCACTCACGGCGATGCTGTTGCTGGGGATAGCATTTTTACCATGCAGATTCAGTACCGAGCCGGTGTCGACGCGTCGGCTCAGGAGTTTAAATTCGGCATCGGTGGCGGGGATAACGAGGGCGGATGCGGGAACATTCACATCGAAAATATCGATGATTCCGAACCTACTTTTACCATCGATGCCCAATTTGGAAGTATCGATCCGATGAGATATTCCGCTTGGAATTTCGATTTGCAGATTCCCAGCACCGTAAAAGAAACGACGCTATCTCATTTGCCGACCGAATTCAGCATGGGACAAAATTATCCCAATCCGTTCAATCTTGTGACCGAAATCCGATATACATTGCCAAAGGAGACCATGGTAAAGCTGACAGTGCATAACATGATGGGTCAGCGCGTAACGACATTGATCCAAAAAAAACAGGCTGCCGGTTGCTACCAAGTCTGCTGGTCCGGAGTGGATGAATCCGGCAAACAATTGCCAAGTGGCGTATATTTCTATCGCATCGAAGCCAGCCAATTCTCTGCTGTTAGAAAGATGTTGTTGCTCAAATAGCTTTTTATTCGCCCACTGTCTTCGACCGGTCAATTTTGTTCAAAGGGAGCGGTGAATGATCTGCTCCCTTTGTTATTGGATCGTCTTCGATGCGCTTTTTATCTGCCATATAGCCAAAACTTTCATTGACAAAAAGCCAAATTTTTCATATATTGCCATTCAAGTTTTCAATGTTTTTCGAATTGGTGGAGCGCTGAATTAGATTGAAAAGAATAAACGCTCTTCGGTTGAATGAATCCAATTACCAAATTGATCTGAAATTTACTCAATCTGGGAAATCAACGATTTGATGGAAGACATTGTTCAACGCTATTTGTCGGGAGATCGGCGCGCCTTGGCTCGACTGATTTCTTTGATTGAAAATGAAGCCGAACAGGCAGCTATCATACTTGATCAAATTTATGATCGAACTGGACGAGCGTATCGCATTGGCATCACGGGGCCGCCGGGTGCTGGGAAAAGCACCATTGTCGATCAACTGACGAAACAATATCGTCAGCAGAATCGAACAGTGGGCATCATCGCTGTGGATCCGACCAGCCCCTTTACTGGTGGGGCGCTTTTGGGCGATCGGATTCGGATGAACGACCTGGCCACTGATCCTGGGGTATTCATTCGCAGCATGGCCAGTCGTGGCAGCTTAGGTGGATTAGCACGTCGCAGCCAGGAGGTCGCCGATCTTTTGGATGGCTTTGGCTTCGATGTTGTCATCTTTGAGACAGTGGGAGTGGGCCAATCCGAGTTGGATGTTGTCGAAGCTGCAGATTCTACCGTGGTGGTTTTAGTCCCAGAATCTGGAGATTCCATCCAGGCAATGAAAGCTGGCCTGATGGAGATCGCTGATATTTTTGCCATTAACAAATCGGATCGCGAAGGAGCCGATAGGGTGATGCTGGAAATTCAATTCGTCTTGGGATTCAGCGAGGATTCTCGGCCGTGGAAACCGCCCATTATTCAGACAGTCGCCAATAGTGGGCAAGGGATTTCCCAACTTCATGAGAGCTTGGAGCAGCATCTGGCCTTTCAAAATCGAACCCAACTTCGAATCCAAAAAAGGAAACGTCGCATTGAAAACTATGTCCGGCAGATCGTCAACGAACGCATCATGCGGAAATTTTGGGAATCATCCCAGCAAAAGCGATTGGCTGCGCTGATCGAACAAATCCTGAACAAACAACGATCCCCCTACGCGGTGAGCAATGAGCTGATCCAGGAATTTAGAAAATTGGCATGATGTCATACGGTCGGTTCATAGTTTCTTTGTCCCGATTGGTGCGTGAATCTCTTCTTAGGTTATGGAAATACTTCGAAAGGAATGATGTGTGGCAGAGAATTATCGGTCGCTATTTGAATTCAACCCAGAACTCATCTATTTGAATCATGCCTCTACTGGAATGCTCCCTCGAAACACGGTCGAAGCGATGACTGAATACATTGAGGCACTGGCTTCGGTTGGCGAACCCAGCATGGAAATACTGCTCGGGCTCCAGTCTGACTTTCGTACAGAAGCAGCTCGTTTATTAAACGTCCATCCCAGAGACATCGCTTTTGTGAGAAACACCAGCGACGGTTTGGCAATCGCGCTTCATTCGATCGATTGGCAGGAAGGGGAGAACATGGTCGTTCAGGAAGACGCCTTCCCCGCCAGTCTTTATCTCGCGGCCTATTGCTTCCCTCGCGTGGAAAAGCGGTATGTCCCGTTGAGCAATGGAGCGGACTTTTATGAACGATTGCAACATCAGATCGATGATCGGACTCGCGCCATTGTGGTCGATTATGTGCATTTTCTTTCTGGCTATCGTTTGGATCTGCAGCAGCTCAGTCAGTTGAAGCGACAGGAAAAATGCTATCTGATCGTTGATGGCATTCAAGGACTGGGGGCGGTTCAGGTTCATTTGAACTCGACCAGTATTGATTTCTTCACTGCTGGCGGTGTCAAATGGTTGAATGGACCAGCGGGAACAGGCATCTTGTTCGTTCGTCATGAGATCCTCCCAGATTTGATCCCATTTCATATCAGTTGGGCAGGCGCGGCTTATGAAAATTTGGACAGCTTCTACCCAGTTCGGCCGCTCTATCCCGATGCCCGGCGATTTCAGCCAGTCAATGATAATTTCATCGGGATGATCGGCCTTATGGAATCGCTCAAGCTGATCCATGAAATATCGCCACAAGTGATTGAAAACAACATCCTGAATATCACTGAGCAAGCGATTACGATTCTGAAGGCACGGGACTATCACGTGATGACTCCACTGGATGCGGCGCTTCGAGCGGGAATCGTGACATTTAAGCATCCCAAAATGGACAGCCAGAAATTATTCGAGCATCTTCAGGCCAATAAGGTGATTTGTTCGCTCAGGGAAGGGCATATTCGACTTGCTTTTCATTTCTATAATACAGACGATGAACTGAATCAAGTCATTTCAATTTTGGAGTCGATTGTCAAGTAATTCTGAGTGAATTATCCCGAGAGCTCGGAAGGTTCCGAATTGGTTGGCTTTTAAATTATTAGAGTTCAAACTTGAGGGAGGTAATGTGAAACGGTTTTTTGGATTGATCTTCATTTTGTTCACCATAGTCCCTGAAATTTTCTCTCAGCAGGCAACAACGGTTTTTCAGGACAATTTCGAGAGCTATCAGAATGGATCCGATGGTGCTCCGACTTGGACCATTTCAAAGGGGCTTTGGCAAATTGAAGCTGGACGTCTGGTTCAAAAGACGCATGAATACGATTGTGGCGCCATGCTCGATCTTTTCATAGATTACTCGTTCGAACTTGCCTTTGATTTTCGGGTCAAAGAAGGGGAGCCCGGCGCTGGGTTTTTCTTTCATTCCGAGGACAAGCAGGTCACAGATTTCTCCCACATGAGCCGGTTTGAATCGAATAAGACCATGCTGATCGGCCATTTCATGCAGGCTGGCTACGAATGCAGCCATAGCGCTCGATTCGATGAACAAGTTTTTTCCAAATGGCATCGATTGACCCTCCGGGTCGATCAAGATCAAAAAAGCTACAGCATCTGGCTCGATGAGCAACCAATTGCGCGAGATGAACCGATTCTATTTCCTGCTGGCTATTGCGGGCTCCAATCCTCCGGTGGCGTCATCGAGTTCGATAATGTGGTGCTCAAACGGCTTCCCATGAAACGCCCCGCAGTGGTATTGAGCTGGCTCAGGCATTTTTTGATCACGGATAAAAACGAGCTGATCATACCCAGTAACGCCCGAGGATTGGTTCAAAGGGTAGATCGGGATGGGAAATTCATCGGGACTATAGGAACCCCTCGCAGCCAAAAGGGTCAATTTGAGCGTCCCAGTTCCATCGCTCAATTAAGCAACGGCGATCTGGTCGTTGGCGATGCGGGCACACATCGCATATTGCTATTCACCAAAACTGGCCAATGGAAAAATTCTGCTGGCTATTTCGGTAACGGTCGACAACAGCTCAATCTCCCAGTTGACATTGCTGTCGATCCTGAAAACTTTATTTTCATCGTGGATGAAGGGAATAATCGTGTTCAGGTATGGGATGCCGATCTCCAATATTTCGCGGAGTTCGGGAAGAAAGAACTCGATCATCCGGCCGCAGTGGCAATTGAGGGACAGACCATCTATGTTTTAAACAATGGGATGAATCAGGTGGAAATCTACCAATGGAGCAATCGCAAGGTACAATGGCAGCGCGATTTTGTGTTTGGTAGTGGGCAGGGTCGCGATATCTTGGTTCACGATGAAAAAATCTATATCTCAGTGGGAAATGAGCTGCGGCTATTCGATAAAAATGGGACGCTAATCAAGAAATTCTCTGCTGAATCCATCAATGGCTTTTATCCATTTGGGCTGGGTATTGATAAGAATGAGCAAATTTATATTGCGGATTATCGCACTGGTCGGTTTATCATTGCGGATAAAGAACTGACAGAGCCGAGTCCGGAGATCAGTTTTCCTTCAAATAGTGAGGCTGTGATCCGTCTCATATACAAACGACCAGAAAAAGCGACTGTGAGCTTGGTCAAAAAAGATAGCCTGGTGTTCAAAGGCTCAAACTCTAGCGCGACTAAACATGAATTTCGCGTCGACCATTTAGCTCCATCGACTGTTTACCATTTGCAATTCTCCCCGGCACTTCAAACAGTTCCTCCCAGCACAGCGATGTCAAAAAAGTACGCATTTATTACACCACCCGAGCCTGGTACAAAGCATTATTGGCGTTTGCCCATGGCGACCATCATTTTCACCAATGTCTTAGATACATCCAGATGGAAGCCATCACTTCCACCGCTCCCTCCGCTTCCGCGCGAGGAATTGGATCGTATCCGATCCCAGATCGAGGATGGCATCCGTTTTTATTGGATGAACTCTGGCATGAACCTGTTCATCGATAACGATTTCATCATCATTGATGAGCCGCTGTTTCATCATCAGATTTTCGGCTCGCAATGGTGGTATCCTCCCAGAGAAGATTGGATTGTCCGTGCCATCGAAACGAGCGAAAAGAAGGTGCAAGATTATGTGGCTATATTATTTTTGGCTTGTGTGAGAGATTATGATGATAAAAAGGCCCGATATGAACTGTGGGGCAAAGGCGGCGGATTCACGGCTGGCATCGGCGCCAATAGTCAATATGGCCTCTCCTATTGGGAGGTCACGCATGCCCATCATGGATCAGGGAATAATTGGCTCATGGTTCATGAATTTCATCATCAACTCGATGAGCTGTTTCTGGTAAGCGGCTACCCAGAGTATTGGTTCAACCATTTCTCCCCTACTGTCAACACCGCTGCCGATTTTGGCGAGCATTTCGATGGCAATGCCTGGATCCTGAAAAATTGGCCGATTAGCAACTGGTATGATCTGAAATTCGGCCAAATTCAATTCACCGCTGACACTGATATGGATGGTATCCCCGATGATGATCCGAAATTGCCTATGGATGAAAAACGCCTCAATAGTAGCCCCAACCGTAAAGACAGCGATGGCGACGGAGTATCTGATCTCGAGGAAATCTATTTTTCCAATTGGATCATCGAGGGGTGTGGCGAGACCTATGGAGCACCAGCCCTGCTGCCTAATCTGATCGCATCAGACACTGATCGCGATGGACTGTCCGATAAAACTGATCCTTATCCGCTATATCCGTTTGAGCCGAAGATCAAATATCATCCGAACAAACTGACCAACCAGAACCTTTTTGCCCGATTGTTAGATCCGCGGATTGAATCCGAAGTTTTTGCTCGATGGGATTCGCTCAATCTCTGTTTCTCTTTTAAAATGGATCGACTCGCTCCAATTAAGCTGATGATCGATGCGGATGCCGATGGCTGGTTCATCGGTCGCGACAATTATCTGATTTATCTGAAGCCCAAAGATGCTATCTCGCTCGATACTGAACTTGTGATAGTGAATTGCGCTGATCCTAAACAGTGGCCATTTCATGACAAGGAACTTGCAAAACAATTTACAGTGACCACCGAAATTAAAAAACTCGAAGATCAGTATCTAATCGATATCACCATCCCTAAAAATGATTACACTGGATTGACTTTGGCCCCGGGAGAGCCCATCGGGGTCAATATCGGCTTTTCCGTGATCATGGATGCTGATGGCCACGAGCGCTATCTGACCATTTTTGAACCAAATCGCTTTTTTGATGTCGAACTGGTTAAGTGAGGTTTTCAAAAGCGGAGATTGCAATGAAAAGAAGCGTGGTGCTGATCGTTGTTTTGATCTTTGGTCAATGGTGTTTTCTTTGGGGTCAAGAGGAATGTACTGTTGCTGTGATATCTGGGAAAGCGACGATCGATGGCAGACCGCTGCTCTGGAAGAATCGGGATACCAGCTCGCGGGATAACGCAGTGGCGTACTTTAATGATGGGAGATTTTCCTATATCGGTGTGATTAATGCCGGGGACTCTACACAGGTTTGGATGGGCGTCAATTCCGCTGGTTTTTGCATCATGAACTCAGAATCTCAGGATTTGGAGGGCGATACGCTGGATGCTGAAGGTTATTTCATGAAGCAAGCATTGATGGAATGTGCCACAGCGGCCGATTTCGAACAACTCCTTTTGAAAACGAACGAAACTGGTCGAGAAACCAAAGCCAATTTCGGCGTTATCGATGCCACCGGCGCTGCGATAATATTTGAAACTGGCAATCACAGTTTCACAAAATTTGACGCCAATGATCCTCATACAGCGCCATTGGGATTCATTGTTCGAGCAAATTTTGCTATCACTGGGGTCGATACCAGCAAAGGCTATGGCCAAGTGAGGTATCGTAGAGCGAATCAGTTATTTGAACAATTTGCCAAAGAAAATAAGCTGAGCCATCAAGCCATTTTGCGATTTATTGCACGCGATTTGGCTAATGAGAAAATAGATCCCTACCCATTGCCCTTCAATGGCCAAGAGGATGACAAACCGTTCGGTTTTGTCCGAACCTATCATTCCATCAATCGATTTCGAACAGCATCTTGTGCCGTGTTTCACGGAGTGCTGCCAAAAGAAAATCCACTGCTGACGACCATGTGGGTGATTCTCGGAGAGCCGATTTGCGGGATTTCCGTTCCAACCTGGGTCGCGGCAGGTCTCGTGCCTAGCGTGATGACTGGGGATTCGGTTGCGCTTCTGAATCGATTGATCCAGCAGCTCGAACAAAAGGCATATCCTGATACCTCGCTAAGCAGATTCGTGGACACAAAGGCACTGGTCGATCAACATGGAAAGGGAATATTTCAAAAGCTATTTAAAAAAGAGGACTTTATTTTTAAGATCACAGAGGAAAAATTGAAAAATTGGCGACGGAAAAATCCCAGTGCAAAAGCCATCCTGAAATTTGAAACCGAGATGAGTGAGAAGGCAACAATGTGGCTAAAGAATATTTTAGCGAATTAATTTGAGATGAACTTTCTGAGCTAACCGAAATAAGATCTTCCTGGGCTCCAAAGACTTGTTCCTGAGCATCACCATTCCATGAATAAATAATGGAGAACAACTTCGGTTAGAGCAAGATTTTGATGGGGGGCTGTATTCGGCGATGATGGTTTTGTCAGATTTACCGAAATAAGGTCTCCAGCATGGATGATCGCTATGCATTGATTCTGATTAATGGAAAAAGGCTCAGATAGAAAGCAACCTCTCATTCTGATTTAAACTCTCGTGCATTTGAGCATGGGAGAAAAATAAGCTATTGGATTGATTCATAAAGCATGATGCTTGAGGCAGAATTCAATTTCTAACTAAATAACCGAGATATTGGGATCAGGCAATAACTCTTTTTCAACAGTCAGTAGCCCAAATTTCTAAGCTGAACGGCAGCCAGATCAACACAAAGCCTGTACCCAAAAAATAAATAGATTGAAACGAATGCACCAGCACGTTCGTGCATTTTCATGCAGCTTGTCCGACATCTCACTAAAAAAACAAAGCCTGAATTTTTCATCCAGGCTTTCTCTTAGTAGCGGGGGTAGGATTCGAACCTACGGCCTTTGGGTTATGAGCCCAACGAGCTACCAACTGCTCCACCCCGCGATCAATAGTTTTATATTAAAATGGTAATTTTATCCTGAGTACGTATCCTCTATTCAAGCTTAAGAATCAATCTAAAAGTCTATCGTTATTTTCAGCGAGCAAAAGGAGCGAAGAATCTCGTGCTTAATCTAAAATGCTTAGGCTTCTGACAAGGATTCTTCCTTAATTTGCGCCTCAGTATAACGTAATTTCCTTTTTCAATCGCTTAGTTCAATTTGCGTGGTCATCTGGCTGAATTCCATTATAAGATCGATAAACATCGGACACCCCCCAATTGATATTCCGTTTCAAGCGTCATCGGCTTACTGGCCAGATTCAGTCAATAAGAATCAGCTATTCGTGATCGGCTCGTTTCTAAAAAATTTGTGGTTAATATAATGGTTTTTGCAATCAAAGTCAAGACTTTTTTCTGGCATTTTCATAGAAAAAAATCCGATCCTATAAAAAAAACTATGAATTTTGGTCGTAATTTATTATATTAGCCATCCCGATTCAAAAAAAACGGCGTTATGATTAGAATCTTGCAATGAGAATCAGTGCGTCATTCAGCGCGAAGGGAATGAATCTCTCAATTCTATCATGAAAAAGATCGCTTCTTTGCTTCGCTGCTCGCAATGGCTTGGCAAGTGATATTGTGCATTTATCTAAAAAGCGCTTGCTTATCGGGTTTCATCAAAAATGAAGGGTTCCAATGGCTCAATTGAAATACATCGATTGCTATGCCGCCGTGGGAAAATGGACTGGAAAAGATTTTGAAGCCCCCTGGACCATAGATCAAATGCTCTCGGACATGGAACGCTGTCTGATTCATGGAGCGCTTGTCTATACGCATCTTGCGAGAGAACTTCAGCCATCGGTTGGGAATCAGATGGTGTTAGATATCTGTCATCGTTTTCCTCGACTTATTCCTTGCTGGGTGGTGCTTCCCCATCAGTGTGACGAAGCACCGCCTGGACCGAAGTTGGTTCAAGAAATGCTCGAAAAAGGGGTTAAGGCTGCGAAGCTATTTCCTAAATTGCATCGTTTCCCCCTTAAAGATCCCGTAATGGATTTGCTATTTAATTCGCTACAAGATGCGGGTATTCCTGTGATTTTCGATCGTGGCGAACATGAGCCAGAGGCTCAGCAAATTGATTGGGATGACATCCATTGGATTTGTACCAATTATCCCCGACTCAATGTGATTCTGCACGGCGTCCGTTGGGAGGCCACGCGACATCTGCTGCCGCTCCTGAAACGATTTCCCCATTTGTATTGTGAGTTTTCCAATCATCAGGGCAA
Source organism: candidate division KSB1 bacterium (assembly GCA_034506395.1). Classification (NCBI taxonomy): domain Bacteria; kingdom Pseudomonadati; species Candidatus Zhuqueibacterota bacterium. Next base: position 292,556 of record JAPDPQ010000002.1, read on the forward strand.
TCGAATCATCGAATTTTTGGTGAAAGAAATCGGGGCCGACCAGTTATTATTCGGAACGCAAATGATGCAGAAAAGCCCTGGTGCAGCCAAAGCTTTTATCGACTATGCTGACATCAGCCTGGAACACCGCAAAAAGATCGCTCACGAAAATTTAGCTCGACTGTTGAAGCTCCAGTATTTGCCTGATGATTATCCTGATGATCGCAATTCCGATAAGATTTTGCAGCAGGTACGTTCAGCAAAGCCGATCGCTGACATGGAAGTGATCGATTCCCACGCACATATCAGTGAAAAGGGACATTCAGATATTGTTATCGCCCCCATGCCAGAAGCTGATGCTGCTGGTCTGGTCGAACGAAACAGGCGAATTGGAGTTGATATTACCTGCGTGAGTTCTTGGACGGGAATCTGGAACGATTATGAACGTGGGAATGAAATTGTCTACCAGGCTATTCAAGATTTTCCCGAGCATATCGTTGGATATGCCACCCTTGATCCGAATTATGTCTTGGACTGGGATCTCGAAATTCAGCGCTGTCATCAGACTTATGGCATGAAAGGGATGAAACCATATTTTCCACGAAATAAAGTGCCGTATAACGATCAACGATATCGAACCTGGTTTAGCTACGGCAATCAGCATCGACTGTTTGCGCTGATGCATTTTTCAGATAATTTTGTCAAAGAGATGGAAGAATTGGCAGCAATGTATCCAGAGATCTCATTTCTACTGGCCCATTCTGGTATGAGCTATGAGACTGCACGGAAGCACGTTGCTTTGGCCAAGCAATTTCCCAACATTTTTCTTGAGATCACCTATACCGCTGTGACAAATGGCGTGATCGAGTATATGGTCAGAGAGGTCGGGTCTGAACGTGTCATCTATGGTTCGGATGCCGTTATGCGCGACCCTATCCCCCAATTCGGATGGCTGGCTTATTCGAACATCTCCGAGGCGGACAAACGAAACATTCTTGGGAAAAATATGCGCAGGATCATCGACCGCTGCATTTGATTTTACCGATTTGCGTTGCAATCAGACATTCGTGTGAGCGTTGGATACTTTTTTTGATTTGATTCTCAAATAATTTTGTTGAAGATTTTTTCAATAAGCAGGGTTAATCAAAATCGCTAACAAAATGGAAGGATGAAGATGACCAAATCAATTGCTCTTTTTGAAATTTTGAAGCAACATCGATTAATTGGGCTACTGACTCCTAAAGATGCTGAGCAATGTGTCGTGGCTTATGAGACGCTCAATCCGCTTGGTGTGGTATTAGAGATCGCTTTTCGCTCCAAAGCTGCGGCTGATGGGATTCGAGCCGTTTTAAACCGTCATCCTGACGCGCTTATCCTCGCTGGCACTGTCATGACCGAAACTCAGGCGAAATTAGCTATCGATACCGGAGTCGCTGGTATTGTCTCGGCCGATTATATTCCATCCGTTGTGGAAATCGCAGTGAGAAACGATGTGATGTGCATTCCTGGTGGGTTAGCGGATTGCGGAAAACAGCTTGTTCAAAAAGCACAGCTCTATGGCTGTGACCTGGATGAATTGAGAGAGCGCTACCCCTACCAATACATTTACAAACTGTTCCCTGCATTGACCGAAACGGGATCGAATATAGGATTGGCCAAGGCCTGGAAGGGACCATATAAAGGGCTTCGTATCGTTTACACTGGAGGCATTTCTCTGGAAAATTTGCAAAACATCGTGCAAATGGATCCGGAAGGCATTTATTGTGGATCAGCTGTGACCAAGGCAATCGATCAACCAGACCTCATGCGCGCCGAAGCGCAAAAGTGGCTCAATATCATAAAGCGAGCTTAATTTCCAAATTGGTAATCGGGCAGATGCTCGATCGATTCAAATCGAAGGGTTCGATCAGCGCTCCATTCAACAACAATCATGTGGCTCCGAAAAATTGGCTCGATCGCGCCTGATGAATGGGGTGAGGGTTTAAGCTTGGATCAAGTATCAATGGTAAAAAACATACCTCTAAAAAATCCAAAGCCAGACGGCAAAAAATTTATTGACAGCTTGATGAATGGTTCTCGGCGCCAGTCCGTCCGGCTGGTTGAATACATCATTGACGATGTGGTCATGAAGCCGATCGTTACGGAACTATTGAATCGGCCATGGGTCGCTCTGGGACGGGATCGTGAATCTCAGCAGGGATATTTGGAAAATTTCATCCAATTCTGGTATCGGATGGGCTATGATTTTGTACGCTTCGAAGAGGCTTTGCCGCTCTATCGAACCTATTTGGTTGCCAAGGATGTTGGAGCTGATAAGACCAGAGACAGAATTTGGGTGGATCAACATCGGGGGGCGATCATGTCCTGGAACGATTTCGAGACATATCCTTGGCCCAATGTATCGGAAATGGATTTCTTTAAATTCGAATATTTGAACGATCATTTGCCGGATGGCATGGGGCTGATCACTTGCCACGGCGCCGGTGTATTTGAGCATGTGTCACAGTTGATGTCCTATGAAGGCCTTTGTTTGGCGCTTTATGACCAGCCCGATTTAGTAAAGGCGATTACCGACAAGATTGGCGAATTGATCTACAGCTTCTATGAGCATCTGCTCGATTTAGACCGAGTCATCGCCATTTTTCAAGGCGATGATATGGGCTTTCGCAGTGGCACGCTGATCGCCCCAGAAGCGCTGCAACAATATTTTCTGCCCTGGCACAAAAAATTGGCTGCCCTGGTCCATCAACATGGACGTCCATATTTCCTGCATTCTTGCGGCAACCTCGAAGCCATCATGGAAAACCTGATCAATGACGTACAAATAGACGGCAAACATTCATTCGAGGACGCGATCATTCCGGTTCAGGATTTCCAGCTCAAATATGGCGACCGCATCGCAATATTGGGAGGGCTGGACATCAATATCCTTTCTAATAGCTCTCAGGATGTAGTGCGAGCAAAAACGCGTATTCTGATTGAGACCTGTGGCAGTCGAGGGAAATATGCCGTTGGCTCAGGGAACTCAATTCCTTCTTACGTTCCTGTGGAAAATTATCTAGCAATGGTGGATGAGGCGATAGCTCTTTATTGAGTATTATTTCAAATGATCTATTTCTGATCTTCATTTAATCGAAATTGAAGGGAAACCTATTTTTTCCCCACGGATGATAGAACAACCGCTGATTTAAGATGTTTGAAAAAAATTCTCCAACGGATTGAAACAACCCAACGGATGCCTCCCCGAGCTCCATGCGCAGCGCTTCATGCGATTTAAAGCAGCTATTTTATTCCCCACGGATGGTAAAACAGCCGCTGATTTAAGATGTTTGAAAAAAATCTCCAACGGATTGAAACAACCCAATGGATGCCCCCCCGAACTCCATGCGCCATGCCCCATGCTCCATGCCCCTGTTCCTTGCGATAGAATTAATCTACCGCTATAACCTCAAACTCCTCAAATAACCCATAATCCACCAGCGCATAATCGTGTCCCGCAGGCTGCTGCTTGGGCGGGAATTTCCAGCTCCATGGGGTGACCAATCCTTTCGTTTGCTGCTGATGAAATGGGCCTAAGATATTTTTCAACGAACCAATAACTCTGACAGAAACGGTATTTTTGCCTTCGGTGATGAAATCCGTGATGGCTAATTGATAGGGCTGGCTGTAAATCAGCCCCGCTTTTTTCCCATTGACCAGCACTTCGGCTACGGTGCCAGACCATTTTCCCAGTCGAACCCAGCATTCCCGATACCTCTGGTCGAAATCATAAATTTTGGTGTATTCTACGGCAGCAGGATAGGTGGGCAGTCCCAAATTTTTCCACGATCCGATAGCCAATGGCGCTGGATTCGAGATGGTAAAACCTTTAGCTGATGGCTTGACGGCAAAATCGCCGATGAGATAAACGGGCTCGATCTCGGCAAAGATGGACATGGGGCGGCAGATCAATTTGATCGAATTCTGTCCCAGTTTTGCATTATCGCCGATGGCATAAACCCCATTTTCTCGGGAGAGCCACCATTCCCCTGGAATCGGTTTGGCTTCATTGCCGTTGACCAATACCCGATAGAGATGGGGCCACTCCACTACCAATTTTATCCCCTTCATTTTTTCGGCATCAAAATCCTGCTGAATAGCAAATGGATATTCCACCTCGAAGCCGCTCTCGGCGGCAAAGGTATCCGCATCGACGAGTGTCGATTTGAACTGAACCGCTACGGTCCAGGGATTGCCTCGCTCGATCCCGTGCGCACGGAAAACCTCCATGGCGGCATCATGGTGGTTCATGTCAAAATAGGTCTTGCCATTTACCGTGACGTTGCAAAAATCGAGCATCAGGCTATTGGGCGATAGCCGATGAATGGAGATCTCTTCCTCGGCTTTGATTGGAGTAGCCTGCTTAGGGAGTGGTTTGTATGGCTTGAAATTGTATTTCTTATCGGTCGCAAAAAAGAGCTTCCCTTCGCCTGGTTGAACCTCAATCTCAAATTGCAAGTTGCGACCATTTTTTTGTGCGGGATAGGTGAAGATTTCTCCCTTGATCAAATCCAGCAGGAGCAAATTTTCTCCCTCGATACTTACCGAAGCTTTTGACTTCTGATCGAGGCTAAAATTGGTGAAGAAAATCAGCTGGCCATCCTCGAAGATGCGGCGCTGGTGATATAATTCGCCACCACAGGATTTCGGATTCAAAACTTGAAAACCCTGGGGTATCAACTCTTTTTCTACCTCGGATAGCGATGAAGCCATTCTCCATTGGAGCCGATAGCTATCTTGCAATTTCTTTAATTCCTCGGAGGCGGCTCCATTGATAAACCTGATCTCTTGTTCGAATGAAATGACCCTGCCGCCCTGTTCCAGATATTGCTTCAGCAGCCGAACCGTTGGCTCGTCCAAATTGTCCGTTCCTGGCGGGAAGATCACCAGATCGTACTTTCGTTGATTAATGACGAATTTGCCATCAGCCGCCCTGCCGTGATCTTTAATGATGTTTTCACATCCCAAATCATATTCGATGTGCATCGATTCCAGTTCATTAACAAACTTTTCAAAAGCCCTGGCAATTTGCTCGAATCTTCTATTCGATCCTGATTTTGAAAAATACATCCAGGCCGAGGTCGTCGGCTCGATCACCAGAATGCGGTTGATTTGCTCTCCCGAAGACAGCGCCAGCGACAGCCTGCCAAAATAATCGTTTTGTTCCCGATATTGCTCCCAGTAGGGCGCATGGTAAGAGAAGGTCTGAGGAAAGTCGTACTTTCTCGTTCCCTGGATCGAATAATAGGAAAGATGCTGGGTCATGAAATTTACGCCCAACGCAAACTCCCAGTTGCCATTGCGCATCATATCTTCGAATGTCAGATCGTAACCCGAAGCGCCGTAGGTCTCGGACAGGGTTCTAGTTGCGCCCATTTGGTTGGCCACGCTGATCAATTCCCTGACTGCCCGATTGTTGCCGAATTGATCAGGCCGCTCGGTTCGGGTGTTGAACAGCATATCGATTCCAGGCATCTGGTGCCAGGCATACATGGCCATGTTATCGCCGCCATAAACGGGACTGGGCCAGTCATGTTCCCAATAGTGCCCCGTCCATTGGAGATTTTTTGTCTTGCAATATTCATGATTCGGTTTGGCCCACCGATCGATGAAAAGCTGCAACAGCGTGCGATAATAATTGTGCCGCACCCGTTGCCAGTCGCCAACTTCTTCGGCCAGGCTCGGCAAGCATTCGACCAGATTGTAGCCCCAGTCTCGCTCAAACACCTCAAACAGTTCTGGCGTCCAGCGGATCGCATCTCTCGGCACGCCATGATCGAGATTCGGCTCATCGGTAAAAATTCCTGGAACCAGCTTCCCAAACTCTTTTCCCAGATATTTTTCATATCCTGGCATCGTAGCTTGCAAAAACGTATCGGTCACGCCAGCCACCAGCAGGTCGACGTAAGGGAAGCCAGCCGTAAAGGGGGAGGATGCGCCATGCACCAATTCGAATAAATAGTATGTTCCCTGCTTGCTTAAGCTTTGGGCTACGGCGGTAACGTCCCTGAATTTGCCATTTTCCGCTTGCAGGATGATTTTATACTTTTCCAACGAATCGGGCAACGAAGCCACTTTGTGCATTCGCAAACCGATGCCTTGAT